>CAKZNJ010000001.1 GCA_937129505.1 uncultured Anaerolineae bacterium
GAAACAGGCCGGTTTCCGCTATCGCGGCTTGGGTAGAGGGTATAACGACGAGTGAATCGCATTTCTCACCCCCCGATTTGCGATTACGAAGGCTCAGATTACCAAAAAGTCTTCTGGGATCAAGGGGCAAGGGATTACGAAGATCAGGTAGAAGCCATTGCGATTCGGCGCCTGTTAAGACAACCAGGCGAGCTACTGCTTGAAATTGGAGCCGGTGCGGGACGCAATACCCTGCGCTATCCAAACTTTAGGCAGATTGTGTTGTTGGACTATTCGATCAGCCAACTCGAACAAGCCCAAAATCGACTGGGGCAAGGGGTTCGCTTTCTCTATGTTGCCGCCGATGCCTATCATCTGCCCTTTGTCGCAAACCTGTTTGATGCAGCAACGATGATCCGTACCATCCATCACTTGGCCGATCCAAACCTCGCCTTACATGAAGTTCGGCGGGTGCTAAAAGCGGGTGCAGTTTTTCTTTTGGAATACGCTAACAAGCAGAATCTAAAAGCTATCTTCCGCTACCTGCTCGGTAGGCAAACATGGAATCCATTCGACTCTACCCCCATCGAATTTGCCGAACTAAACTTCGATTTTCATCCTAAGGCAATTCGTCAGTGGCTCCACAAAAGCGGCTTCATCCTCAAACGCCAATTGACCGTTTCCCACTTTCGGTTAGACTTTCTCAAACGCGCCTTCCCCACCAAACTGCTTGTGGCTTTGGATAGTCTAGCCCAATACACAGGAGCATGGTGGCAACTCAGCCCCAGTGTCTTCACCCTCGCTCAGGCGAGTGGATCAGCCGTTCAAGAACCCACAAAGGGTTTCTTTGCTTGTCCCCGATGTCAAGGGGATCAGTTCGACCACTTGCCAAACTCTTTGCTCTGCCTCAAGTGTGGAGAAAAATGGGAAATCCGGCAGGGTATTTATATCTTTCGCTAAACATTGTTATGAATCGGCTAGCCCAAAAGACAAATTCAAACACGCTCTAAGACCCAGAAATGAGATAGGCCGAAGCAGCGAAGCGGCGTTTTTTCTAACCGATGCAAGACAAAGCGCAGGTACCTGCCCAGCTTTGGGAAGCGGGCAATAATGTTGTCATACGCCCCAAAAATAACCGTTGCCAGAACGATCCGCAACGGCAAATCCTGCACTAATTTTTCCAAATCCTTTCGTTGATAGACGCGTACATGAGGCGCAAGACGGTTGCGCCAGCGTCGGGGTAAGTAATTGACCAAGGGGATATTTCCGAAGTGATATTTTCCCCTCCAGTAAATTCCATGCGTCTCAAAAGGGTATCCCCGATTAGGGACGAAAAGAATCAGGCGTCCTCCTACCTTTAGGACACGGGCGATCTCCTGCATTGCAAGGCGGTCATCCTGTACATGCTCCAAAACCTCATGGCTAAGGATTAAGTCAAAAGAACAAGCTGGAAAGGGCAACTGTTCTCCCGCACCGCAAAGAACATCCAAATTCCGTCGACGAGCGAGCAGTGTACGTTCCCAATCCAATTCCAACCCAACGGCTAATTCGGCTAGGTTAGCAAACTTCTCTAGGTATAAACCCACCCCGCAACCATTTTCC
>CAKZNJ010000002.1 GCA_937129505.1 uncultured Anaerolineae bacterium
GACGCGTCTCTGGCGGCAGACTCTCCACCACCCTCGCCATTGACGCCTGCGCCAAAACTACCACCTCCGCTTGCGAGACCAACTCTTGCAAGCCATCCGAGACCAGTTTATCATGACGGGCGGTATCGCCGCTGACCACAGCCTGAAATGCCCCTTCACACAATTTGGATATCACTTGAACCGTCTTTCCTTGCCGCGCCGCCACATTGGCGATCAATTCGGCAGTCGGTTTAAGCGTTGTCTGCAGGGTCGCAGCAACACCGATGGTTGCCCCACTCTGCACGGCTAACTCTGCCATCGGCTCGTCCACGCGCAAGACGGGAATACGAACAAAAGGACGGCTCGCTTCGACAGCAGACCCCACTGAAGAGCAAGTCACCATCACGATGTCCGCGCCTGCCTCTTCGGCTGAGATGACCAACTGCAACAAGCGGCGCATGGTTTGCGGCGTCAGTTGGTTGGCTCGGATGGTATTTTGCAACAAACTTTCATCAACCATGTGAAAGAGATCAACCCCCGGTAACAACTCATCGCTCAAGGCTTTGAAAGTGGGGGCTAATCCCGCCACCGTATGAAGATAAGCCAATCGTTTTGCCATTTTCCCTATCTCCTAAATGGTGCGCAACAGTCGTTCCTTACCCGTGGGCTTTGGCCACCGCTCGGCGACCGAGCGATCCAACGCTTCAAGCTTTTCAACCGAAAACTCTGCCGATTGGCACAGCGCAAAAACTTCGCTTTCTAGATCGTCAATTTTCTGGGCGACCTCAGCTAATTCTAACAGAGGAATTTCGGACGGAATCAGGAGAACACCGTGCTGATCGCCCACCAGCAGATCCCCTGGCTTGACCACCAAACCTGCTACGCGCACACTGCCACCGTAATCGATAAAGGCACCGTAGCCGTGAGTAGGCAGGACATGGGTCGAGAAAAAGTGAAAATTCAATTTTTGGACACCATCTAAATCGCGCGCTGCCCCTTCGGTCACCATGCCCACACATCCTAGTGCCTTGTGTACATTGGCATTCCACTCTCCCCACATTGCCCCCCGGGGAGGGTTGTCAATATCCTGAACAACCGCCACTTTCGGTCCCGGTTGCGCAGCGATCCAACGCCAGTATTCGGGCTCTACAATGCCTGGGCGCACCTCACTGGGCGGTTGATCGGTGCTAACCCGCGCAGTGACCGCATAGCCAACCATCAAGGGCAAGTGGGGATAATGACAACGCATCCGTGAGTCACAAAACCCTTCGTTCGAGGGAATGACTCCGAAAGTTTCGATAGCGTTTGCTAAAGTCGGAACAGTAAACTTGCGAATTGCAGCCAATTCCTCAGGGATATGTCTAGCTTTTTGCATCATCGTCACCTCAATCAAAGAAATTTTTGACAAACTCGGAGAGTTGTTTTCTTCTTAGAAAGTGTTTGACACACC
>CAKZNJ010000003.1 GCA_937129505.1 uncultured Anaerolineae bacterium
AAGGAAGTAACTTTGTCACCCACTGCACGGCCGCGAAATGTGCCGATAGTAACCACCCTTGCCTCAAGAAAATGCGCCAAATCAATTAACGCCCGCAAACGTTGGACAGCAAGGGCAGCAGTTGCAGGGTCAGCGTGGAGCAAGGTTAAGCCGGCCGCAAAAGCCATGCCACCGCTGGCGATGGCTGATACGGCTAAACCCAATGAACGAATTTGCGCTTTGAGTGCCGCTTGATCGAGTTCACTCGGGTTGGTGCTGATCAGCTCAACGCCGTCATATCCCAAAGAAGCTGCCTTTTGCAACTTCTCTGCGAAGCTGCCTTGCAAGAGCGCTACGGGGACGGTTTTGGGTACTTCGGGGGTCTGTATGGCAAGGGCTAGTTGGATCATAACAATTCCTTCTCTAACTCAGACAGCGAATCGTCGAGGATGCTCAGCAATTCGTCCATCTGTTCAGGGGTGATAATGAGCGGCGGAGCAAGCAACATCATGTCCCCGGCAACACCGTTGACCGTACCTGCGCAGGGATAGGTGACCAACCCCCGTTTCAGCGCCGCTTGTTCGAAGCGCAGGCTGAGACGTTGTTCAGGCGGGAAAGGCTCTTTGGTGACGCGGTCTTTGACAAACTCGAAGCCAAACATCAACCCTTTGCCGCGCACATCGCCGAGGATCGGATGCCTTTCCATCAGAGCCTGCAAGCCTCGCAGGGCTTGTTCGCCGCGCTGGCGGGCATTTTCCGTCAGGTTATGGTCAAGGATGTAACGGATGACAGCAATCGCTCCTGCGCACGAGACGGCGTTGGCGTTCAGGGTGTGGCCTGCTTTGAAGGGGGAGCGATTTTTTTCTAATACCGCCCAAATATCATCGCGGGCAACGACGGCTGCCAGTGTGGTATAGCCTCCGGTCATGCCTTTGGCGGTGGTCAGGATATCGGGGCTGGTGTTCCAATGGTCGATCCCCCAGAAAGCGCCAGTGCGTCCCCAGCCGGTCATCACCTCATCGATGATCAGGAGCACCTCGTACCGGTCGCAGATCTCGCGAATCTTTTCGAAGTAACCCGGCGGAGCGGGGACGCAGCCCAAGGCGGCTCCGACCACCGGTTCGGCGATGAAAGCGGCTACGTTTTCCGGACCTAATTGGCAGATCAACGCTTCGAGGGCTCGCGCACAAAGCAGGTTACATTGCGGATAGGTCTGCTCAAAAGAACAGCGGTAACAAAAGGCAGGGGCAATATGGGGTGAATCGGCAAACATGGGTTGGAAGGTACGGCGGCGGGCAGTGATGCCCGAAATGCTAGCAATGTAGATGTTGTTGCCATGGAATCCCTGCCAGCGTCCAATGACGAGGTATTTGGAGGGTTTGCCGCGTTCAACCCAGTATTGGCGGGCAAGACGGATGGCGTCATCGTTGGCATCTGTGCCGGTGCAGGTAATCCAAACGCGGCTGTTGTTGCGCAGGTTGCCCGGTGCCAGCTCGACTACCAAGTCGCTAAGGTCGAGGAATTGCTGATTGCTGAAGACATGAGCGGGGTAAAAGGAGAAC
>CAKZNJ010000004.1 GCA_937129505.1 uncultured Anaerolineae bacterium
CGATTGCATTGCCGCTGCTCGCTATCTTGCCACCCTGCCCGAGATCGACCCCGCTCGTATCGCCAGCATGGGAGGGAGTTATGGGGGGTATCTCACCATGTGCGTTCTCAGCCGTGATCCTTCTTATCTCTTTGCCTGTGGTATTGCAAAATATGGCGATAGCAATTTGCTCACCTCTTGGGCGCAATGTAATCGTGAATTGCGCCTCTATACCGAGATTTTTTTAGGACATCCGGCAAAGAACCGCGCTGTTTATGAAGCGGGGTCGCCTATCCATCACCTTCATCGAATTGAACGGCCAGTTTTGTTACTGCACGGTTTGGATGACGATGTTGTGCCGCCCCAAGCCTCGGAGGAGATCGTTTATGAGTTAAAGCGCCTCGATAAGGTCTTCGAATATAAGACTTACGCTGGCGAACCGCATGGTTTTCTCATGCGTGCTACTCAGTTAGATGCTTATGAACGCATTGAGCGCTTTTTAGATTGGTACTTGCTGCCGTAAGAACGTTTTTAGGATGAGCTCTCTTTTGTCTTGAGAGATGGTTTTCTCAAAGTTCCTTGGAGGCTCTGCGTGTCCTGTCGAACGAAGTGACTCCGCGTGTCATTTTGAACGCAGTGAGCAATCTTAGGTAAGGATTCCTCAGTCGCTCAGCTCCTTCGGAATGACATGGAGGTCGCTGACGCTCCTGCGGAATGACTTACCGAGAGCGCCACAGCGCAGGGCGGATGCTTTCGTCCCTTTATCTCTTTGAAAAAGTCGTCTCTCTAGTAAAGATGCGATCGCGGAGGAAAAACCGATGTCTCAAGTGGTAACCGAGAAGATTTTTTCTAACCAACGTCGTTTACAACTCGTGCAGGGGGACATCACCGCCGAAGCGGTTGATGCGATTGTCAATGCAGCGAATCGTTACTTGCAGCATGGAGGCGGCGTGGCGGGGGCGATCGTGCGTCGGGGAGGGCAGGTCATTCAGGAAGAAAGCGATCAATGGGTGCGCGAGCATGGAATAGTAACGCATGAGCAGCCCGCCTACACCTCAGCCGGCCGTCTCCCCTGCCGCTATGTCATCCACGCCGTAGGGCCTGTTTGGGGAGAGGGAGATGAAGACACAAAGCTATGCGCCGCCGTGCGCGGTTCGCTTCGGCTGGCTGAGCAATTGGGATGTAGCTCCCTATCAATGCCAGCCATTTCTACGGGTATCTTTGGTTTTCCCAAGGAGCGCGCAGCTCCGCTGATCTTACAAACGATCGCCGACTATCTGGAAAACGAGCCGCCGCATAGTCTGCAAACGGTGCGGCTCACTCTGATTGATCTACCCACCCTGAGCGCCTTTCGGAGCGCGTGGCAAAAATTTTGGGGAGAAGCAGTGTCCCAACCATGATCTCATCCGCGCGTAATCCAAAAGTTCGGTGGGTCAAAGCTTTGCAAACCCAGCCGCGGCTGCGTAAGGAAGAAGGGCTCTTCATTGTCGAAGGTGTGCGGCTGGCAGAGGAAGCGTTTCAGTCGGGATGGCAAATTCAATTCGGGCTGTTCACTGCTCCGCAAGATGAGCGCACTCAGCGCTTGCTTGCAGCCCTGCAAAGACAGCAAGTTCAATTAGAAGAAGTAACCCCGACGGTGCTTAAGACGGTCAGCGATACTGAGACCCCCCAATCGATTCTTTTGATCGTGAAGCAATATTGTCGCTCTCTACCTGACGAGCTTTCCTTTGTCCTGGTGGTGGATACAATGCGAGACCCGGGCAACTTGGGCACGCTGTTGCGCAGTGCGGCTGCAGCCGCCGTAGATGCGGTTATTCTTCCGCCTGAGACCGTGGATGTTTACTCACCCAAAGTCGTCCGGGCTGCCATGGGTGCCCATTTTCGCCTGCCGATCCTGCGGATGAGCTGGAATGAGATCGTTGAGCTTGTCGAACGGCAGCGCTTGGCCATCTATCTCGCTGATGCTCAAGGGGATGTCCGGTATGATCAAGCGAATTTCCGCCAACCCTTTGTGCTCATCATCGGCGGTGAAGCTGAAGGGGCGAGTCCAACGGCACGATCTCTCGCCCACCAGCGCGTTTCGATACCCATGCCGGGCAAAATGGAGTCGCTCAACGCTGCCGTTTCAGGCACAATTTTGCTTTTCGAAGCCGTCCGCCAGCGAAATCCATGAATCAGTTGCTTGACAGGCTTATCTCATTGGGTTAGGATACACGCTGAAAGAACAATCGAAAAACAATTCAGCATAATGGAGAGCAGTTTCTTGGCAGAACAACTTACCCAAAAGAAAGAGCGTTTAGGTTTTTCAGACTGGATGCGGCGCAAATTTGGCGGTATTTTCAATCCATTAGCTGCCTTCTTAAACCGGATTGGCCTAATGCCCAACACCGTCACCTTAATCGGTTTGATCGGAAATGCGGTTGGAGCATATTTTCTGGCGCGAGGTCAGATGACCATTGGAGGCATATGGGTTTTGCTGATGGGTCCGGTTGATGCGTTGGATGGGGCAATGGCGCGATTGCGCGGTCATCCCACTCAGTTTGGCGCTTTTGTCGATTCGGTGACCGACCGTTATTCAGAGCTAGCCATCTATGGCGGCTTGTTGATTTATTATGTCAGTCGTCAAGAATGGCTGCCGGCAGCGCTGGTTTATTTGGCGGCTTCTGGGTCGGTGTTGGTGTCTTACATTCGGGCGCGGGCTCAGTCGGTTGGAGTGGAAACCAAAGTAGGCATTCTCACCCGCTTCGAGCGTTATTTGTTGCTGGCGCCGGCTTTAGTTTTCAATATCCCGCTGGTGGCGTTATGGATTTTAGCTGTCTTCACCCACATCACGGCGATCCAACGCATCCTCGATGTCCGCCGCCAATTTCGACAAGGAGGAGGTTACCGATGATCCCAGGGATTCGCATTGGACCCTTGCTGTTGCCGTATTACGGCATGATTCTCATGACGGGGGTGCTTGCCGCCGCTTGGCTGACCTCTCGCGAAGTGCGCCGCCGCGGCTATAACCCCGATTTGGTCTGGGATGGCTTGCTCTGGGTGCTGATCGGCGGTATTGTTGGGGCGCGGCTGTGGCATATCTTCACTCCGCCGCCTTCGATGGTGGAACGGGGTATTACCACGTGGTACTATCTCACCCATCCCCTCGAAGCCATTGCGACTTGGAACGGCGGTTTGGGTATTCCCGGCGCAGTCATCGGCGGCATCCTTGCGCTCTGGTTCTTTGCCCGGCGGAGAAACTTGAACTTTCTCGAATGGTTGGATATGGTCGCACCAGCTTTGGCGCTGGGACAAGCAATCGGCCGCTGGGGTAACTTTGTCAATCAAGAGCTATACGGATTGCCAACTGATTTGCCGTGGAAGATCTATATCGCTCCAGAACACCGTTTACCCGCCTATCAAGATGTTGCCTACTATCATCCCTTGTTCCTCTATGAATCGCTTTTCAATCTGGCGAACATGGCTCTACTCCTTTGGTTGGGAAAGCGTTATGCGGCTTACCTAAAGTCTGGCGATCTGTTTTTAATTTATCTGGTCACTTACCCCTCCGCGCGCTTTTTGTTGGAATTTTTACGCCTCGATTCGGCGCGCATTGGCAGCCTGAATGCCAACCAAACCTTTATGCTGGCAGTCTTGCTGAGCGCCGCAGTAGCCTTTGCCCTACGCCATCGCGGGGACGAAGCTAAAACCGTCGAACATCGTCCAGACGACTAAGGCGGATAACCGCTGCGGGGGACTCTTTCAGCAGTCTGCAGCACAAGGGAGGGGAAATTTTAGGTAGATTAAGACCTTAGCGAATTGTGTCCCTCAACCTACGTTTTTGTTAGGTGAATAGGGGAAATTCCTTATTGCCAAGCGGCGTTGTTCTGGATATGATAGGGGTATGATAGAAACGGAAGACCTAAGCAAAGCCTTCAACGGCTTTTGGGCGGTGAATGGGATCACCTTACGGGTTGAAGCGGGGCAAGTGTTGGCGTTGCTTGGCCCGAACGGAGCGGGAAAGACCACCACGGTGCGCATGTTGACCACCATCTTGCGCCCGACGCTCGGCACGGCGAAAGTTGCCGGCTACGATGTCCTGACTCAGCCTGAGCAGGTTCGGGCTTCGGTTGGAGTTTTAACCGAAGGACATGGACTCTATCCGCGCATGGCGGCAGATGAATATCTGGATTTCTTTGCTTGTGCCTATCGTTTACCTCTGGCAGATAGAAAGCGGCGCATTGATGAGCTTTTGCACTTCTTCGGGTTGGCAGAGGCACGTCGCAAACAGGTGGGACAGTTTTCGAAAGGGATGCGCCAAAAGTTAGCCCTGGCGCGAGCCTTGCTCCATAAACCCCCCGTGCTTCTGTTGGATGAGCCAACCTCAGCGATGGACCCCGCCAGCGCGCGCTTGGTGCGCGATGCAATTCTGGAGCTGCGTTCCAATGAACGGACCATCATCGTTTGCACCCACAACTTAAGCGAAGCCGAAGAGATCGCCGATCAGATTGCTATTATCAATCAGGGAAAGATCATCTTGCAGGGTTCGCCGCCACAACTTAAGATTGCCTTGCAAAAGCAACCGCGCTTTCGCATCCGTTTTGCGGCGGCGCTAGATGGGCATCCGCCCTCGCTCGTCAAAGGCGCTGACCTGCTGGAGCAAGGGGAGGACTGGCTTGTCTTCCAAACAGCCCAGCCCCAACGGGTCAATCCGCTAATCATTCAACAGTTCAGCCAGCAGGGGTTACCGATTTTGACCATCGAAGAACAAGTATGCAGTTTAGAAGAAGTGTATTTGAGTGCTGTTGAGGGTAGGTTGAAAGATGAGCATCCGTAAATTGAGAGAAAATTTGGGGTTTATCTTTCTCGTCACTGTGCGAGAGGTGCGCGAACAATTCCGAGACTGGCGAATTATCTTCCCCATCATCATCCTGACGCTGTTCTTCCCTGCCTTGATGAACTATACCGCAAATCGGCTGGTCAATTTTGTCCAGCAGTACGAAGCACCGATCATTGGCGAGCGGTTGATCCCCTTTCTGCTCATGGTGGTGGGGTTTTTTCCCATTTCGATCTCCTTGGTGATCGCCCTAGAAAGTTTTGTGGGCGAGAAGGAACGCTTGACCATTGA
>CAKZNJ010000005.1 GCA_937129505.1 uncultured Anaerolineae bacterium
ACCCCGCCCGGAAAGCTCTGAGACAACAGAGCGGCGCATATTTCCGACCAAGCTGGGATCAATATGCTGATAGGATTCCTCATGTTTGAGCATCGCCGCCACGTGAATACCACCCTTGTGGGTGAAGGCACTTGCCCCAACATACGGTTGATGACGGTCATGGGGAAGATTAGCCACTTCGGAGACAAAGGTCGATAGCTCGGTCAAACGCGCCAACTGCTCGTCAGAGACACACCGTTTACCCATCTTGAGCTGCAAACTTGCCGTGACCGCGCACAGATCGGCATTCCCGACCCGCTCTCCATAGCCGTTGATCGTCCCCTGCACATGCACTGCACCGGCGCGGACCGCAGCCAACGTGTTTGCCACCCCGCAACCGCTGTCATTATGACAATGGATTCCGAGGGGTGTTCGAATTTTCGCTTTGACCTCCCTGACGATGCTTTCAACTTCCCAGGGCATACAACCCCCATTGGTGTCACAGAGGACAATTACATCGGCACCGTTTTCTTCAGCCGCCCGCAGGGTCTGCAACGCATATTCTGGATCGGCTTTATAACCATCGAAGAAGTGCTCTGCATCATAAATCACCTCTTTCCCTTGCGCCTTCATGAAGGCGACACTGCTGCCGATCATGCGCAAGTTTTCTTCGAGGGTGGTCTCCAAAACATGGAAGACATGCAGATCCCAGCTTTTACCCACGAATGTGACGACCGGCGTTTGAGCTTCCAGCAATGCTTGAATATTGGCATCCTCTTCGGGCGGAGTTTCCTTGCGAGTTGTCGAACCAAAGGCAGCGATCTTAGCATTCTGCCAAGTCATTTTGGCAGCCCGTTCAAAAAAGCGGGCGTCTTTGGGGTTTGAACCGGGCCAACCGCCTTCAATGTAATGCACCCCAAAGCGATCGAGGCGTTCGGCGATGCGAATCTTATCTTCCAGAGAGTAGGAAATGCCTTCGCGTTGGGAACCATCGCGCAGGGTTGTATCATAAAGAAAAACATCGGGGGTAGATTCAAGCGAAGTCATAGCGTCTTACTCCATAAGGGTAGGCTCGTTCTGAGCGTTCATATTCTTCGATTCGAGAGCTAAAATCAAGCAGATAACCTAATGAGTCCAAACCTTTCAAAAGGCATGTTTTGTGAAAACTCTCAATGGGGAAGTGAACCTGAGATCCATCGGGCAAGGTTAGGGTTTGGGTAGCTAAATCTACGCTAACCGTCCATTTCGCAGGGTCTTCAACCGATTCAGCTTGGCGCATTTCCTGCTCGGCAAATTTTGTCAGTCGGGCATGGGTCTGTTTGTCCACCTGAAGGGGTAGCAAACCGTTCTTCAAGGCATTGTTGCGGAAAATATCGGCAAAAGAGGTGCTGATCACCACGCGGATATCCCAAGCCAGCAATGCCCAAGGAGCGTGTTCGCGCGAGGAGCCACAGCCGAAATTATCTCCCGCCAATAAAACTTTACGCCCCTGATAGCGCGCTTGATTGAGGGGAAACTCGGCATTGAGAGACCCATCTGACAGATAACGCCAACGGGCAAACAACCCCTCAGCTAGGCCGTTTTTATCAGTGACTTTCAAGTAGCGCGCCGGAATGATTTGATCGGTATCAATGTCGTTATATAGGATCGGAATCACGGCAGAGGTCAGGCGTTCGAACGGTTGCATCTATAAACTCCTTGGATCGGTAATGCGTCCCTGAACGGCTGCGGCCGCCGCAGTCAAAGGACTTGCCAATAAGGTTCGTCCTCCATCCCCTTGGCGTCCCTCAAAGTTGCGATTGCTCGTACTGACCGCAACTTGACCGGGTTGCAACTGATCGCCGTTCATCGCAATACACATACTACAGCCGGCAAACCGCCATTCGCCGCCCGCTTCGAGGAAGACGCGGTGCAGACCTTCCGCTTCGGCTTGGCGACGGACGCTCTCGGAACCCGGCACAACGATCAGGCGCACCCCCTCCGCCACCTTGCGCCCTTTAAGCACCGCAGCTGCTTGGCGCAAATCGGTTAAGCGCGAATTCGTGCAACTCCCGATGAACACCACATCGACCGGTTGATCCAACAGGGATTGATTGGGCTGAAAGCCCAAATAGCGCAATGCCTTCTCCAACGCGGTGCGTTTTTCGGCATCTTTTTCCTGGCTAGGGTCTGGCACACGCCCAGTGATGGGCACGCCCATCGAAGGATTCGTTCCGTAGGTGATCATTGGTTCCAACTTTGAGACATCAATGGTGACCTGACGATCATACTGGGTTTCTGGATCTGAGGGCAAAGTGCGCCAGTAGGCGAGCATCCGCTCCCATTCCTCACCCTTGGGGGCATAAGGTCGGTTGGCGAGATATTCGAAGGTTGTCTCATCCGGCGCGATCATTCCCGCTCGCGCCCCGCCCTCAATAGACATATTGCAGAGGGTCATCCGCTCTTCCATATTGAGCCCGCGCACGGCTTCCCCACAATACTCAAAGACGTGTCCTGTTCCACCGCCGACACCGATCTGCGCGATCAGGGCAAGAATCATATCCTTGGCGGTCACCCCGGGGGGCAAATTTCCCTGAAAGACCACTTGATAGGTCTTGGGGCGATACTGGAGCAAACATTGGGTAGCCAGAACAAGCTCAACCTCGCTGGTGCCAATGCCAAATGCTAGGGCGCCAAACGCCCCGTGGGTTGCTGTATGGCTATCGCCGCAGACAATGGTCATGCCCGGCTGGGTAAAACCCAATTCGGGACCGATGACATGCACAATGCCGCGCTGTTCATCGCCGAGATCGAACAAGCGGATGCCAAAATCAGCGCAGTTACGGCGCAATTGCTCCAATTGCTTGGCGCCTTGCGCATCGATTGCATTCAGCGATAAATCTCTGGTTGGGGTAGAGTGATCCATCGTCGCCACGCAGCGATCGGGACGACGAACTCTTAAACCCCGCTGACGCAACCCCTCAAAAGCCTGAGGTGAGGTGACTTCATGAATCAAATGAAGGTCAATATACAATACAGCGGGGGAATCGGGCTCTTCCACCACCACATGGCGATTCCAAATTTTTTCGAATAACGTTTGTGGTCTGCCCATTGTCCTAGAACGCCGAAAAAGTGTCACAACGATAGGTATCGTCGCTGGGATAGTGGCGGCTGATCTGCCACTCTTCAAAGGCTTTTGGGGACAGGTTGTGGCCAAAAGCCTCGTCGGTGTTCTGCTCTTTCTTCGGAGAGCCCTCCGCCGCAGAGGAAGAGTTGGCAACCCCATTTTGGCTGGTGAGCTCCGACATATCCCAATGGCGCGGGTAGAGGCGCATCCGATGGTAATCTCCCAGATAGGGAGGATTTGTAGATCGGGTAGAGTCTTTTTTGGTCATCTGCTTTTCTCCTTTTCGTCTAAATGCAGGTTCAAACGGTTTGGCGCGGCGTCGCCTTTAATTTGCTGGCGTTTGACTGCCTCCGTTCTTTGAAAATCCGCTTGCGGCGAGCAATTTATTGAGGGCGGCTAAATAAGCTTTGGCGGCAGCCACGATGATATCTGTGTCAGCTCCATAGCCGCCGAAGGTGCGCATGCGGGTATGGCCGTTCTGAGGCGAGGTTCGTCCGTGTAAGCTGGGGTCTTCGGCTTGCAGGCGCACCGTCACCTCACCAAGAGCGTCGATGCCTTCCGTTACCGCATGGACATTGAACTCCAACAAGGTGTTCGGTGCTCCGACAATGGCATCGATGGCACAATAGGTAGCATGGACGGGACCTGTCCCCACCGCAGCTTGAATGTGGGTTTGACCGTCTGGTCCGCGCAAGCGGACAGTTGCGGTTGGCATCCCCATTGTCCCACAGGCGACTTGCAAGCCATCGAGGCTGTAGAACTCCTCGCCGCGGCTCGCTTGATCGCCCACCAAAGCTTCTAAATCGGCTTCGGTGATTACTTTCTTCTTATCTGCCAATTCTTTATATCGTTCGAAGGCGGCATCCAGCTCCTCTTTGGTAAGGCGATAGCCAAGCTCTTCCAAGTGGACACGCAAGGCGTGACGACCAGAATGCTTGCCCATCACCAGCTTAGAGCGTCCCAAACCAACCGTCTCAGGGCGCATGATCTCATACGTCTCTTGATGCTTTAACATCCCATCCTGGTGGATACCTGCTTCGTGAGCAAATGCATTGGCGCCGACAATGGCTTTATTGGGTTGAACGGGGATGCCTGTATAGGTAGAGACCATGCGGCTGACGCGCGTAATTTGGGTGGTGTCGATGCCTGTCGTCAGACCAAACAAAGCTCGACGGGTATGCAGGGTCATGACAACCTCCTCCAAAGAGGTGTTGCCAGCCCGTTCGCCAATTCCGTTGATGGTCACTTCAGCTTGGCGGGCACCGGCTCGGATACCCGCTATGGTATTGGCTGTAGCCAGCCCTAAATCGTTATGGCAATGGACGGAGACAATGGCATTCTCAATGCCATCGGTATTGGCGATAATGCCGCTGATCAGTTTGCCAAACTCATCGGAAGTGGTATAACCGACTGTATCGGGGATATTCAACGTTGTCGCTCCCGCTCTGATCGCCTCAGAGAGGACAAGATAGAGAAATTCGGGTTCGCTACGGCCAGCATCTTCGGGTGAAAATTCCACATCCTCACACAACGAGCGAGCGTAAGCGACCATCTCCTTGACCCGCTCGACCACTTCTTCGGGGTCCATGCGCAGTTTATAGCGCATGTGGATGGGTGAGGTAGCAATAAAGGTATGAATGCGCGGATGGGCTGCGTACTTGACCGCATTCCATGCCGCATCGATATCTTGCTTGTTCGCCCGAGCTAAGCCACAGATAATCGGGACGCGACGCATCGTCTCGCCCTCTCTCCCTAAGGGGTTTCCTACCTGTTCCGCAATCATCCGTACCCCTTCCGCATCGTCTGGCGAAGCGGCTGGGAAGCCCGCTTCGATGACATCTACACCAAGACGGGCTAAGGCGCGCGCGATCTCCAACTTTTCGATCGAAGTAAGAGAGGCCCCAGGCGATTGCTCGCCATCTCGCAGGGTGGTATCGAAAATGCGCACGTAGTTGGGATGAATCGTGGGAGGGTTCATTGTTCTTTCACCTTATACTTTCAAGGG
>CAKZNJ010000006.1 GCA_937129505.1 uncultured Anaerolineae bacterium
TAATTGGGCGCCAGAAAGGTGTATCCCTTTGCCACAAGGTACTGCGCCAAGATATCCCACTCATAGGCGTACTGCGAGGAAGGCCCGCCGTGCGGGTGGACGATCGCTGCTCCATTGGGCTTTGAAGGGCGATACAGAAAAGCAGGGATCTCCAAACCATCCACTGCGGAATAACTGATCGCCTCGGGCATCACTCGCTCGACGGCCGCCAAAGCAGGCAGGAGCGAGTGCGTCAACTGCTCCACCCTGTTGTTCACCAGATGAATGCGGTAGATTTCCGGCGGATGGAGCGGGTCTTCGTATTCAAAGGTGAGGAATTTTTCGTCCGCGCTCCAACAAGGGTTGCTGTGAATCCCCTTGCCCCCATGCAACTGACGGTATTCTCCGTTTTCGACCACCAGTAAACCCAGCTCGAATGCTCCGCCGTGATTCACCGTTACGGCCAATTTCTTGCTGTCCGGCGCCCATTCGTAATGCACCACATCGGCTGAGAACTTAGACAGTTGATGCAAGCCCTGCCCATCGGGACGAATAAGCCACAAGTCGTTCCAGCCTGCTTCCTCGCTGGTGAAGGCAATCCACTGTCCATCCGGCGAAAAGCGCGGTCGGGCGACGCGAATTTTGGCTTTGCCGTACAGGGTGTGGGTTTGCCCGCTCTCCAAATCTAACAGACATAAATCCGAACGATTGAGGTCATCAAAACGGCGCAACACATAGACAATGTTCTTGCCTTGCGGGTGGGGTTCAGCTTCCCAGTGATCCCCGGCGGTGGAATTGGTCAATTGGCGCGGCCAGTTGCCTTCGATGTCGGTCATCACCAGTTGGTCCGCTTCATGCCGCTCAACGGTGACAATTAGATGATGCGAATCGGGCATCCAACGCGGGCTACTGGCAGAAGTGGTGAAATCGGTCAGTTTTTTCGGCAGTCCCCCCTCGACGGGGACAATGTGAACATGTTTGTCCTGACAAAAGGCAAGCCACTTTCCGTCCGGTGACCATTGCGGAATTTCATCGTCCCAATAAGCGACCAGTTTTCGATCTAAACTCACTAGGGCTGGTGTCCCTCCTTTGGTTGCCATCTGATAGACATTGGAAAAGTGACCATCGTCCTTGATGAAAGCGATCCATTTCCCATTCGGCGAAAGCTGGTGGTTGCGGATGCGCTCTTGAGAGACTAATAATGTCAAGCTCCAACCAGCAGGGGGTTTGAGGTCAGGTCGAGGCAAAGAAGGCCAGCCGTTACGCTCATACTTTTCCTTCAGCTCGATGAACTTTGACATACTCGTTTCCTTTCAGATAGAGCAGGACGAGGCGGCGCATATCGGCCTCCAAGGACAAGCTCACGCTACTCTTATTCTAGCATATTCCCCGCTGAGCGAGGAAAATGACCGCGAACCTTTCCCCCGTTGCCGACAATCCCAAACCCCACCGAAGTTAAACCGCTCGGCTCACCAGCAAAGGCTTGAATTATAATTCCCTTAACCGTTGCGCTTTTGTTTTCAGGAAAAGCGATAGAAAGCAACCGATTCGGTCAGACGAAACGTTGAATGTCACAGCCATCAATCTCTTTGCATCCTGACTCACGGAGGAAAGTGCCTTAACACTATACGACCCTACCTCGAATCAAGGAGAAAACTATGTTCAGAGAAATGAGAAGGAAAAAGCAGTTATTATCCGAGGCAGAAACGATTGAGATCCTGCAATCGTGTACGTCGGGAGTATTAGCCGTCCAAGGCGATAACGATTATCCGTATGCTGTTCCTTTGAGTTATGCCTACAAGGACGGAAAACTATTTTTTCACTTTGCCAAAGAAGGGCATAAACTGGACAGCATTTTAAGAAACAACAAAGTGTCGTTTTGCGTGATCAAAGCAGATGATGTGGTGCCGCAAGAATTTACGACTTATTTCCGGAGTGTGATTGTTTTTGGCAGGGCAAGAATCCTCACCGAGGCTAGCGAGAAGAAATATGCGCTTGAATGCCTTGTGGAAAAATACTCTCCTGATTATATTGCCGCAGGGCAATCTGAAATCGAACGCGATTGGAACAGAGTCTGTGCGGCAGAACTCATCATTGAACACATGACGGGAAAAGCAGCCATTGAACTGGTTAAACGGAATGCGTAGACGAACGGCCGCGATCGTGCTGGCCGCTCGACAACCTTGAGGCGCAAGGCGATCCCAGCAACAAAAAGGGCTGGAAAGCTCCAGCCCTTACGAAAGTCTACCAGCAGCAACTAAGGAGATTTTTTCTCCGAGACCACAGTGACGTTTAAGTCAAAGGTGAAGGGCCCAAGGGTTTTCCCGACAGGTACAGGGGTTAGCACGACCGCATTTTCTCGACTTTCCACTGGCTGTGCACTATCTGAGGGAGACAACATAAACTCCCGCGCCCCTACTTCAAACTGCACATCCAGAACCGATGCCGCTGAGATGTTTTCGAAAATTGCCACGTTTGTAACTTCCCCTGCGGGTAGCTTTACTTGCAGAATATCCGATTGATCTGTGACACCGTAAGTTCCCTGCCACGGAAACATCATGCCCGCCTTGTCCCTCAAGATTTCATGGTATGGTTCAAAGCGTTTTCCATCAGAAGCGCGAACGGTGTAGCCGACTAACACCCAATTCGAATCAGCATAAACCCATTCCACTGTAACGGTCAATGGTTCAATCGTTTGACTCAGGTTAAGCGGTTGACTCAGACTCAAATCAATGTGACGCAATCGCTCATCCCTTTCAAATAAGCGGTTGAGCCAAGGACCAGCAGCATAGGCAGTTATGCTAAAGATAAACAAAATTACAAGAGCAAAACCCAACCAACCGAAACGAGTTGCAGGGAGGAGCCGTAGCCCTTGCCTGCGATGGGGCTGAGCGGTTAGTCGTTCGCGAAGCACAGGCCATACGTCGCGATTTGATGGCACAGCCTCCATTGCAATCTCATGTAGAATTTGGCGCAATTCCTGTTTCATCATAATTCACTCTCCTTCTCGGTGTGCTGTCGGTTTCGTACCTCCACAGGCCATAGCTGACTCAGCCAGAGACGCAACTGTTTATGCGCCGTATGCAGTCGCCATTTGAGCGTGCCAAGAGCCACCCCAGCATGGGCAGCGATGTCTTTGTCAGCCATATCCAGATAATAACGTTGGATAATGGCAGCCCGTTGGGTCGGGGGAAGTTTTCCCAACGCTATCCAAACCGCACGTCTTAAGTCCTGTTGCTCTGCAATGACTTCGGGATCGGATTTCAAGTCGGCTAGTATCTCATCGAGAGCTGTCTCCTCATCCGTACGAACAGGATCGAAACGAAGATGTCGTTCTCGTTGAACAGCCGCGCGTTTGGCGATGTTGATCACAATCCGAAAAAACCATGGGCCAAAGGGGCGCTTCAAGTCAAATTGATCGATTCGCTCATACGCCCGTATGAAAGCATCTTGGACAACGTCTTCAGCTACGTCATCATCGCGCACAATCAGATAGGCCAAACGCAGGGCTTTTAGTTGATGAATTCTCACCAGAGCTTCCAGTCCGCTCAGATCGCCCTGCTGCAGACGTGTGATTGCTTCAAATTCCTGCATAAGCCTCCTTTGCGATATGATTGAACGCGGATTGCGCTCTTCACTTATACTATACCTGTCTGTAGACAAAGGTTGGTTTTTGGGTCGGGCTGACCAGCTTCGGCGGTTGGGTAACCCAAAGCAGCACTTCTGCCATGAGAACAGAGTCTCTTTTCGCCTACAAACGACATGTCCGAATCGTTACAGTCTGAAATTCAAGAATACCTAAATATCAGCCAACAACGGCGTTGGATTTTTCCCCGCGCCATGTTGGTCGGTGTTTGCGCTGGCATAGTCGCCTTGCTGTTTCGTATGGCATTATCTGGCGCAGATTTTGTTCGAAATGAGCTGATTCGTTGGGTACAAAATTTTCCGAACGTGGGATGGATTTTCCCAATGCTATTTACCATGCTCGGCGCAGGCATTTCCGTAGCTCTCACGCGCCGTTATGCGCCTGAAGCAAGCGAAAGCGGCATCCCTCATCTAGAAGCAGTCCTGCTTCGCTTCCGCAAACTCGATTGGAAGCGAGTTTAGCCAGTTAAATTTTTTGGCGGAATGATTGCCATCGGTAGCGGCCTGACCTTAGGGCGCGAGGGGCCCACCGTTCAAATCGGCGGCGCGGTGGGCGATGCTGTCTTACGGTGGTTAAAAGTCACGGAGAGAGTACGCTTCATTTTGACTTCAGCAGGCGCTGGCGCTGGGCTAGCCGCAGCGTTCAATGCTCCGCTTTCAGGACTCGTCTTCGTGCTTGAAGAAGTGCGCCGCGACTTTCAACCGATTGTTTTTGGCGCCGCCTTTGTTGCCGCTGTGATCGCAGATATTATTGCTAGAATTGGGTCGGGGCAATTTCCTGTCTTCTCAGTTCCCAGTTACTCTGTTCCCCCCTTGGCTTCCTTGCCCCTATTTGCCTTGCTAGGGATCGTGGCTGGCGTGCGGGGCGTATTCTTCAACCGCAGTTTATTAACAGCGATGGATATTCATGCAAAAATACCATCGCAGTTGATCTTGCCTGTTGCCGCCCTAATCGGCGGTGGGGTAGGGTTAGTGGGATGGTTCTCTCCGTTTCTGATCGGAAGTGGCATTTATTGGCAGAGGCTGCACTGAAGGGGGGATCTGTTCCTCCATGCCATTCCCTTGTTCCTTGTGGCTCGTTTTCTGCTCACCATTGCCAGTTATGGCACAGGAGCCCTTGGCGGCATTTTTGCGCCAATGCTGGTCATCGGGGCGTTGATCGGTCTGGGTGTTGGGCAAATTGCCCATCCCTTCTTCCCGCCAATTGTCCCTACCCCGGCGGTTTTTGCAGTTGTCGGCATGGCAGCTTACTTCACCGCCATTGTCCGCGCGCCGCTGAAAGGATTTATGCTGATCGCCGAAATGACAGGGAATTACAATCAAATGCTCCCCTTATTGGTGGTTGTTTCTGCGCCTATGCTATTGCAGAGTGGCTGAAAGATTTACCCATTTACGAAGCTTTCTTACAGCGGGACTTAGAACGCGGTGGCGAAGCCCATTTGCTCCAAAAGCCCCGTCCTATTCTATT
>CAKZNJ010000007.1 GCA_937129505.1 uncultured Anaerolineae bacterium
CGCGGCGCTAAGTCTTTCTCAATCACTGTGCCGCCAGCATGAACGAAAACCATGCCATCCCCCTTTAGCCGTTGCAGGATAAAACCTTCCCCGCCAAAAAGACCAGCACCGATCTTTTTGGTAAATGCGATTTCGATGTCGGTGCCCTGAGCCGCGGCTAGGAAAGAGTCCTTCTGGCACAACACTTCTCCGTTGAACTGGTCTAAATCGAAGGCGATGATGCTGCCCGGATAGGGTGCTGCAAACGCGACCCGACTGGGCGCCTTCCCCGTGTTTGCAAAGGTGGTCACAAAGAAACTCTCACCGGTCAACATCCGCTTAAGTCCTTTAAAAATTCCCCCGCCCGTTGTCGTCTGCATTTGGATACCATCTTCCATGTAAGTCATTGTTCCAGCTTCTGCCTGAACACCTTCCCCTGGATCTAAGAGAATTTCAACTAGTTGAAGTTCATGACCATAGATTTTATATTCAATCACATCAGCCATTTTCTACTCCTTTTTCAGTGTTTTTTATACCAATACAATCGCTGAAGAGCATTCAGTCAAAAAAGCAAAAACGTTTTTTTTCAACTATGTATCCAGCTTTGCTATATCACCTCCTTCAGACCAAATTGTGTCATGATGACGGCTCCAAAACCAACCATACCGACGGTAAAAGGGATAATCCATCCCACACAAGGGATGAGGGACGAAACCCCATTGGTGATAAAGACGAGCGCAAACGTCCCAACGCCCGCCATGATCGGCAATGACCAACTCTGTTTCAACCACTCTGTGATACGGCGTCCAGTTTCAAGTCCAATGGAGATGATCCCCATGAACCACCCGATAACCACCAAGAGAAAGCCCAGAAAACTGACTGGCAGCAAGATCAAGGTAATGGCTAACAGAAAGATCCCGACCGAGAGAACCACCACAGAAATCAACCCGACCACTCCAGCGATGACAACTTGATTCCGCACCGCATCCGCAATCCTCTCCATCGGCCGCGGAAACAAAAGTCCACAAAGAATTGCCAAAGCCGTCCAAGCAAAGACCCGAAACAAGAAACCTCCCCATTTCATCCAACTCCGCGTCAGCCACTCGGGGTTAGGCAATTCAAATCGAAAGGGGGGTACCGTCGCATAAGGACGTAGCGACTCAAAGCGCAACACCTCACTCACTTGCGCTCCTTCTTGCTGTTCATAGGAAGATCCGAATAGGATGACCTTACCCCGCACCACAGCAGGGGACTGTAGAGCAATATCCCCTCCAAACCCGACTACATCGCCCTCCACCCTACCAAAGCAGGTCAAACGCCCCCCCAACAAGGCGATGTTTCCTGTGACTTTTGAACCTTCTTGAAGCTCCGCCTGACCCCCAAGAACGACCAAATCACCGTCGATAATCTCATCTTTCGGTAAGGTAAACTCGCCCCCAAACACCACCTTACTCTCCCTCAGACCACCCGCAAAGACGTAGATTGGAGTCGCGAGAGCAATGAACAACGCCATTAGGTTGGCAACGACAAATAATCTTTTCATCAGGTTCTTAACCTTCCATAACTAAATTTACGAAGCATGGCAAACCAAATGATCGTTAGACCCATAAAGGCAAAACCGATCGCCACCTCCATGGAGGGGGTCAGCACCTCGCTAATGCCTCGGAAAACGGTCAGCAGAAAGGTCAAGATCCCTTCCATGATAGGAAGCAGAGCGCTTAGGTTATACAAGGCAACCACCACCTTGAGCCAGACCGGTTGGGCAGGAGAGGTGAGCAGGGCAATAAAAGGTAAGGCGAAGAAAGCGGCAGCAGCCGAGGTGCCCAAAAAGACCACAAAAGCACGCCGTTGTTGAGCTAGATTGATCTCGCGCTGATAACGTTCCCTCCACCGCTGGCTAAATCCTTGCCTAGGAGCAACCCATTGCGCCAGTTGAAGTTCAATTTGGGTCTCCTGCCAGGCAGCCCGCAATGCTCGACAACGTTCGCAGGTTTGCAGGTGATTTTCCAGAATATTTTGTTCCTCATCCGCTAAAGGTCCATCCGCAAATAATCTTTCTTCAAAAAACCGGTGATTCATATCCTTTCCTTTCTACCTCTCGAAACGTTGTCGGATATTTTTCCAGCCAGCTTTCTGCCAATGCGCGCCGTGCTCGATGCAAACGACTTTTTACTGCGCTCACGGTAAGAGAAAGGCTTTGGGCAATTTCTTCATAGGAAAAATCATACCAGTAGTAGAGAATAACGGCCGCCCGATCAGTCTCCGCCAGCGTCTTGAGTAATTGTTGGACACGCTGTTGATCTTCTCGACGGCTGATGGTAACTTCGGGAAGCGGCTCATGATCGGCGAATTCGACAATAGGCAAATCTTCCAGAGAAAATACAGTCATTTTTCGCTTGCGAATTTGATCAATACAGTAATGAGCCGCAATGGCAAGCAGCCAAGTGGCAAAAGATCGTTGTTGATCATACTTGCGCAAGGAACGGAACGCTCGAAAGAAGGTCTCTTGCGAGGCATCCTCAGCGTCCTCGGCGTTGCCTAACATGCGATAACAGAGATTGTACACAGAGCGCTGATAAATCTCAATTAACTGGACAAACGCTTCCGCATCACCTGCGATCGCCTGCCGGATGTACTGCAGTTCTTGTTCATTACTGTGTTCGTCTTGAACGATTGGTCTCATCTTCGCTTCTTACTTTCTATACGAGCAACTCACCAAAATGTTTCGCTTGGGCAGTTCAAGACGAAGCAAGTTGGTCTATCTTCGTCCAACTCTCTTTACAAGTTAGGACGGTTTTTCAACCCAAGTTCTGAACCCTTCACCAAAGACTTCATTGGCTTGTCCGATGACCATAAACGCCTGAGCATCTGCCTCGCGCACCAAGGCTTTGATCTGAGCAATCTCAGAGCGGCTGACCACACAATAGAGCACGGTTTTGTGCCGCCCGCTGAACCCCCCTTCGGCGGGTATTAATGTCACACCCCGTTCCATCTCGAAAAGAATTTTCTGGCGGATTTCTTCTGGGTTTTCTGTGATGATCATCGCAGTGCGAGTCACATTTGACCCCTCTAAGGTCACTTCTGCAGCCACACCGCTGATATACAACATCACAATCGCATACAAAGCATTTTCCCAACTGAAAGAGATCCCCGCCAAAAACATGATCAGGGCATCGGTGAGCATATAAGACTGGGAAAGAGAAACTCCCCAACGATGATTGAGGATGCGCGCCAAAATATCACTGCCACCGCTTGTTCCCTGCCCGCGATAAACCAACCCGAATCCGATCCCACTGATCACCCCCCCATACAAAGCGTTCAGGTTTAAGTCGCGGGTAATCCCTTGAACGGGCAAAGCGAAAGCGAGCAGGTCAACCAAGAGAGAAAATAATCCCACGGCCAAAACCGTTCGCAAAGCAAAACGGAGCCCTCCTAAATACCGCCAACCCAGCAAAAAGAGAGGGATGTTGCCAATCACTACCATCACCCCGATAGGCCAGCTAGTAAAGTAGTTGATAATCTGTGCTAAGCCGGCAATCCCTCCCGACGCTAAACGAGCTGGGATTAAGAAAAGGCGCATGGCGAGGGCTTGGAGAAAGACCCCGCCTAAAATCAACAAGAAATCGCG
>CAKZNJ010000008.1 GCA_937129505.1 uncultured Anaerolineae bacterium
AAGCAAAGAGGCATGGTTATCAGCCTGATGCTCTCGTCTGCCCCGATGAAGTGCCTGCTGGACGTCCCTATCCTTGGATGATTTATCAAAATCTTATCCAACTGCAGCTCTACCCTGCCGAAGCAGTGGTTAAGGTTGGAGATACCTTAGCTGACGTTGAAGAAGGGTTGAACGCCGGGCTGTGGACGGTCGGCTTAGCCTTATGCGGCAATCTACTTGGGCTCAGCGAAGTTGAATTTGAAGCCCTTTCCGCTGAAGAAGTGGCTGTGAGAAGGGAAGCGATTGCCAAACAGCTCTATCAAAGTGGAGCGCATTACGTCATTGACGGAATTTGGGAGTTACCAGCCGTGTTGGATGATATCCAAATGCGTTTAGCTCGCGGCGAAAAACCCTAGTTTTCTCAAATTCCATGCCCCTTCTCTGGCTATCGTTAGCTTTCCTAAGCGGCATCGTTTTCGCAGATGCCCTTGCCCTAACCTCAAAACATTGGCTGGCGATAGGCGCAATCGGTCTTTTGTTCATCGTATTCTCTCGCTTACTCGCCAAACACCGCCCTATTCTCTGGTCACCTCCCGCTCAAATCGAAAGCCTCGCTCAAGCGCTCTATTATCCTAGAAGCATGTCCTTGGCGGTTTGTCTGATCGCCTTGGCGCTGGGCGGTTTTCGCTACCAATCGGAGCAGGAGAAGTTGCAGCAGTATTCCACAAATGTATTTCGCCTTGTCGGCCGGGAGGTTATTCTACGAGGGGTCATAGCTGACTTTCCCGATGAACGAGATACTTACACTGCCATCGTGATGGCAGTTGAGAGCTTATCGTTGGTCGAGACGCCGATAGCTGAGCAAAACAGTCAGGTGCCTCTTCCGGTGGGCAGAGTGTTGGTTAGAGCTTCACCATTTGAGCATTGGCATTATGGAGATCGGATACAAGTCGTTGGGAGGATGGAGCTACCAGCCCAAAGCGAAGGATTTTCGTATCGCGCTTACTTGAAGCGAAAAGGTATTTTTGCTTATCTCCCTCGGGCTGAAGTCACTACCATAGCGTATCAGCCTGACAATCCTTTCAATCATGCAATCTATACAATGCGGCAGCGCTGTCTGAGCGCCTTAAAGAAAAGTTTTCCTGAGCCGCAGGCTTCACTCTTGGCGGGTATTCTGCTTGGAATTGAAAGCGGCATCCCTGCCAAGGTACGCCAAGCGTTTGTAACCAGTGGCACAATGCACATAGTTGCCATTTCGGGTTTCAACATCACTTTGTTGACAGGCTTGTTTATGGCCATTTTGGGTCGGGCGTTGGGGCGCTGGCGAGGAGTAGGGTTAACGACGCTTCTGGTCGGTATCTACGCCATTTTCGTCGGCGCTAGCGCCAGTGTTGTTCGGGCAGCTATTATGGGTGTTCTCACCCTCTTTGCCGCTCAAATTGGCCGCCGTCAATCGGGTATCAACAGTCTGGTCTTTGTGGCTGGCTTGATGGCCCTCTTCGGGCCAGATATCTTATGGGATATTTCGTTCCAGCTCTCTTTTGCGGCAACACTGGGACTTGTCCTCTATGCTCCTTCGCTAAATGAATGGACGGTGCGACAATTGAGGCGCCTTGGCAGTGGTGAAACTGCTCAGCGCTGGGGGAATATGCTGAGTGAATGGGCGCTTTTCACCTTGGCTGCTCAATTGACCACTTTGCCGATTCTCCTCTATCATTTTCAGGAGCTTTCCCTCATCGCATTGCTAATCAATCCGCTTATCCTTCCTGTGCAACCAGTCGTTATGGTGGGAGGGGGCATTGCCATGCTACTTGCCTTGGTCATTCCTCCATTAGGTCAGATCAGTGCTTATCTTGTCGTACCGTTGGTTACTTATACGATCCGCATGGTTGAATGGTCAGCCGCACTGCCCTATAGCGCCTTGCGCGTGTCTGCTATCCCGTTTACTGCGGTTTTGCTTTTTTACTTGATCCTTTTCGCCCTCACCCGATTCTGGCAAAGAGTACGTCTCCTTTCGGCAACGGTGCAACCCTTGGCGGTTGTGGGATTTCTCTCTTTGCTGATCACGCTGGTTTGGCAAACAGCGCTCGCAGCTCCGGATGGCAGGTTGCATCTGATCCTTCTCGATGTCAGCCGCCCATCCCAATCTAGTGAAGCGTTATTGATTCGGACGCCACAAGGGCGTTTTGTATTGCTGAACGGTGGCGATAGCCCAAGCCGTTTACTGGAAGCGTTAGACCGCTGGCTTCCTCTCACCTATCGCCGCTTGGACTGGGTTGTCTTGGGTGGGGCGCGCCAATCCCAAATTGCAGCAGTTGTCGAACTGATCGAAAGAGAGCGCGTTGCTCAGCTCTGGTGGGCAATTCCACAGGGTGAATCGGCAGCGACGGTAGCAATCCAGCGAGCTGCTAAAGAAGGGGACGTGCCGATACATATTGCCGATGTTGGCCAAAGCCTTGAGCTCGGAGAGGCAGCTAAGTTAACTGTTTCCGCACTCGGTGAGCGTGGGGCTGTTTTTGTCTTGGAGTGGGAGCAATTTCGTGCTTGGTTGCCCTTAGGGATGGACGCAGAGATGCGGAAACGTCTGCTGGAGAGCGGTCAGCTCATCCCCTCTTCAGTGTATTTGCTGGCAAACAACGGTTCGGGAAGCCATAACCCGCTGGAGTTTGTTCGTCGTCTGCAACCTCAACTTATTTTGCTTAGCGTTTCTAAGGGGGATTGGTATGGCTTACCGCACGCCGAGACGATAGCTCGTCTTGAGGGATATCCGCTTTTACGCACTGATTTAAATGGCTGGATACACATCCAAACCGATGGTAAACATGTTTGGGTTGAGGTGGAGAGGAACACCGTTCAGCCATAAACGGTTATTTGCTCCCGTTGGAATGGTTGCCATAAACTTCCAGCAATGCGGTCATGATCTGATCGGTGTAGGCATTGATACGCCGAAACATTTGACTCCACGCCTGAGGAGAGCGCACAGCAGCGGCTTCATAGACTTTGAGCATTGAATCGATCAACGAATTGCGAAAGAAGAAAAACGCTTGGGCAGCTTCAACGAGGCTTAAGCCATATCGACGCGCGCGCAGGGCATATTCGGATCCAATGCGTTGTGCCTGTTGGTTGCCCTCCTTCTCTAGAACACTGAGAAAGCGAGATAGGCCCTGTAAGAGCAAACGGCCGCTCAGGCGATATTGTTCTTTCGCTTCCTCATCCAGCTTGTTATACCAGCTCTGATTTTGCAAAACACCCTCGCTAATTTGCAGACGGGTGTTGCGCAAGGCTGATTGCATCATCGTATCGACTTCCATAGCCGTCAGAACAGATTGGGATTGCTTCCATAGTTCGACTTCTGAGCGTTTATACCGGCGATGTCCGCCTTGGGTGCGATGGAAAGGTAAAACCCCCTGATTTGACCAGTTGCGGACTGTGCCGGGGTGAACACCCAGCAATTCAGCAGCTTCGCTCAGGCTAAGCCAATCGTTCTCGGAAGACTTTTCCATATGCTTATCCTAAAGGTCACTGGCTATTGCAGCTCGCTCGACAACCGAGGTGGCGCTTGCGTTTCGGAATTGGGCAACGCTAATTCTGCCCAACATCGCTAGGGAGACAGCTATGAAAAATGCCTCAATCCCGAAAACGGTCAGATAGCCGCTGAGCGGGGACTGACTGAATTGGGTGACCACATCGCGCACGACGCCGCTCAAGAGGGTGCCGATCAGACGAGAAAGAGCATTTGCCATCCCCCATGCGCCGATGTATAAGCCAACATTGGTTGGTGTGGTCATATCCATCATCAAAGAAAGATTCGAAACGGTTGCCAAGCCCGTGCCACTGCCCAGTAAAATTACCCCTGTATAAAAGATCGAAGGATTGCGCACCAGGCCACTGCTAAAAATGAGCAAAAAGCCAAAGAGAGTCAGCCA
>CAKZNJ010000009.1 GCA_937129505.1 uncultured Anaerolineae bacterium
ATTTTCTTACGAAGGTTATTGGCACCGCTTTTCCCTTTCCACCCAAACAAGTCTTTATAGTTTTTTTGTTGTGGGCAGTTCTATGGAATCTAAAACATGGTTCCAGTTTCCTCGCAGGCTTATCAAGCCATATTTTTCATGGAAAACCCTTGAAGGATTTGAGACTCTGAAGGAATAAAATCGATCGTGGTAATCGAACATCTCATTGTCGGTCCAATTGTGTACTGCAACGCTGATGTGGTATAGTCCCGCCAGTAAGGGTAGCCGTTCCACCTCATATATCACCCAACCTCTCCCTTCCACTCGGCCAAGGTTTAAGCCTGCGAATTGAGTGTTGGGCCCGGTGATGTGCGTCCCATCATTGTGGTGAATTGCCATGCCAAAAACCGGCGAGTCAATCGCTTCATGAGCCTCATATTCCATCCGCAGGGCAAAATAATCCCCAGTTTGGAAAATATTCTTTGGCTTGCCGTTTTCGTCCAAAAACTCCACTTTGGTGATCTCAATCTTGCGGTTGCCCCAGCGCCACGGTTGATCTTCGCCATGACTCTCGCTTAATCGTTCCTCTTCCCGCTGGCGGATTCGTCCAAGATAGCGATCGACCACTTGGGAGGCGCTTCCTGCGGCAACAATTTGCCCATGGCTGAGAAAGATTGCTCGTTGACACATTGTCTCCACCCGCCCCATATCATGAGTGACGAGCAGGATGGTAGTCCCCTGGGCTTGGAAACTCTGGATGCGTTCAAAGGAGCGCGTTTGAAATTCGGTATCCCCGACGCTGAGAATTTCATCCACGATCAGGATTTCCGGCCGTTCATCTGTTGCCACTGCAAAGCCAAGGCGGGCAACCATACCGGAGGAGTAAGTGCGTAGAGGGGCGTCAATAAAGTCCTGCAGACCGGCGAATTCGACAATGCGAGCTACTCTTTTCTCCATCTCCCTTTTTGAAAAGCCGAGAATCGCCCCGTTGAGGAAGATGTTCTCACGCCCGGTCAATTCATAGTCAAAGCCCGCACCAAGCTCCAAAAGAGGCGCAACCTTTCCGACTACGCGCACCCGCCCCTTTGTGGGGCGCAAAACCCTTGATACAACTTTCAAAAGGGTGCTTTTGCCTGCTCCATTGGGTCCAATAATACCGAACACCTCGCCAGCATAGACCTCTAGGTTGATGTTTTGGAGTGCCCAAAAGGTCTGATGGCTCACTTGGCCGCGCAGGGAACGGATCACATATTCTTTGAGCGTCGGTATCTTTTCGCTCGGTAAGCGGTAGCGAACACCGACATCGCTCAACGTGATGATGGGGATTTTCTCCTGAGGCGCAGAAGGTACATCAAATGCGGTAGGCAAATTCATCTACCTTTCGGGTGAAGATGATCCAGCCAGCTAGTAGCGTGACGGTGGCTAACGCGAAAGCTGCTCCCCACAGCATCCCCGAAGGGCTGGCACCCTCATAAATCAACATTCGGAAGATTTGAAGCAGATGAACCAAAGGATTTAAGCGGAAAAACGGCAAGAAACGTTCGGGTAGGATCGTGATGGGGTAGATAATGGGCGTTAGATAAAACCAAACGGAGAGCAGCACGTTGAAAATATAAACAAAATCGACGAAAAAAACGGCAACGGTGGAAACGAGCAAGCTGAATCCTAAAGCGAACATCGCAAAAATCAGAATTGCAGCGGGGAGAGCCAATAAGTTCAGAGTGAACGGATGACGGAGAATGAGCATGATCACAGCCAGCGGTATCAGCGCCAGAAGGTAGTTAATCAATCCGTTCCCCACCACTGCTACCGCAAAGATGGTGCGCGGGATATAAATGCGCTTGAGCAAACTGCTGCCCCAAACCAGTGTGTCCATCGCATCGTTGGTGGATTGCGCAAAGAAGTTCCAAAAGAGTAAACCACTCAGGATGTAGATGGCGTAATTCGGGACGTTAAAACGGAAAATTTGCGAAAAAGCGATGGTTAGGACGAGGGTATTCAATAAGGGATTAAGTAATGTCCAAACTACCCCTAAAACGGAACGCTTATAGCGCGTTTTAATACGATTGACCACAAGCAATTGGAGTAAATCACGGTAGCGCCAAAGCTCATACAGTTCATTGATTGCCGGATCGCGCAGGGTAGCGGTATCGTAAACCCAACGGTTTTGCGTCCCTTTGAAGTTCTTTTGCATCATTCTCATGGATCTGCTGAAAATAGAGAACAACTCACCTGAGTTGTTCTGCTTGCCTCTGATTATACATGATCTAGAATAGGGTCTTCAAGAATATGGGCAGGGATGTTGCCTAAGAATGGAACTTCTGGCAAGCCTTGCCATTTGCGTAACAGAGGATTGGTGGGTGCCGTATGCAATTGACAAGCCTCAGTTTGGATCATCGCCTAAGAACTCCCCCTTTACCGCTGACGAAGTTGAGCTGCTTGTTTGCGTTGATCAGGGTCGGAGATTGACTTTTGCGGAAAGAATCCTAACTGTTTCTCCTAGATTTCCATTGCCAGGCGCAAAGCTTGTCTCCAGGAAGGTAGGCGAATCCCAAAGGTGGCGTAGAAACGATCGCAATTCAATGCCGAAAATAACGGCCGTTGGGCAGGTGTGGGAAATTCAACCGACTTAGCGGGAAGGAGTTGATGGGTGAGTCGCTCATTGGGGTTGGGGTCATACTCTAAAATAGCCTGTGCCCACTCGTAACGGCTACAATAACCATTCCCAGCCAAGTGGTATACCCCTTTTCGCTCTTCGAGCCAATGATAGGTATCTGACGGCTGGCGAGCGAGTAAAAGCGCTGTGACTTCTGCCAACATCCTTGCCCAAGTTGGATTGCTGATTTGATCATCCACTATCCTTAAGATTTCCTGCTGTTGCGACCATTGTTGAACCTTGCGCACGAAACTATCCCCTCGTAGGCTGTATACCCAGGCTGTGCGCAGAATCAAGTAAACCCCATCCACTTTTTGGATTGCCTGTTCACCCATCCATTTGCTATGGCCGTAAAGGTTTATTGGATTGGGTTGATCCTCTTCAGTATAAGCGCTTCTTTTTTTTCCATCGAATACGTAATCCGTTGAATAATGGATGAAAACACAGTTGATAGCGGCACATTCCTCAGCCATTACCCCAGGTGCGACGCCGTTGATCTTCATGGCAAGATCGCCTTCGCTTTCAGCGTGGTCTACGGCAGTATAAGCCGTAGCATTGACCAGTATTCTAGGTTTGATCTCGCGAATCAAGGAGCGAATGCTTTCAGGAAAGCTCAGATCGATTTCGGGATAATCGAACGCTACTACCTGTCCGAGCGGCTGCAAGCAACGATGTAACTCCCAACCTAGTTGACCATTTTTACCCAGTAAAAGAATTTTTATCATTGGGTTACACCTTACCGATGAGGATGGAGATAAGGCAAGGCAGGCACGCTTTGCCGTTGGTTTGGGCAAGTGAGCGATGGGTTATATTCTTCAAAGTTTATCCGCAACAGATCTGTTTTTTGGTTTGCTAACTTTCATTCGCTAGTCTTTGGAGGTACTCTCCGTAGCTATTGTTGATCTTCTTGGCAAGGGCAAGCAGTTGTTTTTTGTCAATATAGCCCATCCGATAGGCAATCTCCTCTGGACAAGAAATCATCATCCCTTGCCGTTCTTCGATGGTTTGGACAAAGTTCGAAGCCTGTAGAAGGGACTCATGCGTGCCGGCATCCAACCAAGCTATACCACGCCCCAAGACCCCGACTTGCAACTGATTTTTTTCCAGATAAAGACGGTTGAGATCGGTGATTTCCAACTCGCCTCGTGCAGAGGGCTTGAGTGATTTTGCCAGCTCGTAAACTTGGTGGTCATAGAAATAAATTCCCGGTACAGCGTAGGAAGAACGAGGCTGCGAGGGTTTTTCTTCGATACTTAGAGCGCGTCCATTTTGGTCGAATTCGACTACACCGTAGCGTTCAGGGTCACGTACGGCGTAGGCAAATACCAGCGCTCCTTCAGTGAGCAGGGCGGCTTGACGGAGTTGTTTGGGTAAACCATGTCCAAAAAAGATATTGTCGCCAAGAATCATGCAGACGGGTGATCCCAAGTAGAACTCAGGCTTCAGCAGAAACGCTTCGGCAAGACCACCGGGTTTGGACTGTTCAACATATTCAAAGTGTAAACCCCACTGATGTCCATCATCCAGTAAGTTTTCGAACAAGGGCAAGGCTTCTGGCGTGCTGATGACGAGGATATCCCGAATCCCGGCTAACATGAGCATGGATAGGGGATAATAGATCATCGGTTTGTTATAGACTGGCAGAAGTTGCTTTGAGATACTGATCGTCAAGGGGAAGAGCCTGGTGCCTCGTCCGCCTGCTAAAATGATCCCTTTCATTTCTCCTCTCCTCGTTGAGCATAATTTCGTTGCATCCACGCCTTAAAATCACCGCGTTGACGAATCGCAGCTATCCACTCTTCGTGTTCAAGGTACCATTTTACCGTAGCCAATAACCCCTCAGCCAGTGAATGCCTCGGCTTCCAGCCCAGTTGAGTGGAAATCTTACCAATGTCCATTGCATATCTTCTATCATGACCAGGTCGGTCGGCAACAAAGCGAATCAGCTGTCGATGGGGCTTATACGGCGAGTGTGGCACAACCTCATCCAAAATTTCACACAAGTTTTCCACAATTTCTAGATTGGTCGGTTGGTTGCCCCCACCGATATTATAACTTTCCCCAAGCGGAGCTTGACGTAGAACTAGCAAAATGGCTTCGCAATGATCTTCCACATAGAGCCAATCACGAACCTGTTTGCCATCTCCGTACACCGGCAGCGGTTTTCCCTCTAAGGCATTGAGAATCATCAGCGGAATTAACTTTTCAGGGAATTGATAAGGCCCGTAATTGTTGCTGCAATTGGTCAAAGTATAGGGTAATCCGTAGGTATGTCCGTAAGCACGAACGAGATGATCACTTGCTGCTTTGGAGGCGGCGTAGGGGGAATTCGGTGCATAAGGGGTATCTTCTCGGAAAGCAGGATCATCTTCTTTTAAAGAGCCGAATACCTCATCGGTTGAAATGTGATGAAAACGAACATCTGGAATTGGGGGAGTATTTTCCAACCAAGCTCGTTTGGCTGCTTCCAAGAGAGTGAAGGTTCCAAATACATTGGTCTGAATAAACGCATCTGGTTCAAAAATCGAACGATCTACATGGGACTCTGCTGCAAAATGAACCACCGTGTCGATAGCATATTGACGAAAGAGCTGATCAATCAGCTCTCTATTGCAGATGTCGCCATGGATGAAGGTGTGGCGAGATGGATCGGGAAGGTTGTCTAGATTTTCTAAGCTGCCAGCATAGGTTAAGGCATCCAAATTGTAAATATGTATATTTATCTCGTTCTTCAACAGATAACGCACAAAGTTGCTGCCGATAAAGCCTGCTCCACCTGTCACCAAAATATTTTTCATAATTGCTCCTTGTCTTCAATCCTCAAATATTTCTGCCTCGCTGAGCAATTTCCCCGCTGCATCTTTTGCCGAAAGGAGCGGTTGTTGCCCTTCCAAAAGCGGCCATCTGATGCCTAGGACGGGATCATTCCAGAGCAGCGTACGATCCCATTCTGGGGCATAGTAGTCTGTAACCTTGTAATAGACTTCAGCCCATTCGCTTATGACATAAAAACCATGCGCAAAAC
>CAKZNJ010000010.1 GCA_937129505.1 uncultured Anaerolineae bacterium
GGGGAGACGACTCGATCCATTATCCGCTGAGTGGATATGCTCGACAATACTTGAAAGAGCGCTTGGGTGAGGGGGTAACTATTCCAGACGTGCAGGTGCAGGCTTTGCTCTCAACCATGCCATCCCCTGCTTTGCCTGAGCATCCTCTGATCTCGTTTGATCCTTTTCAACGCCTGCTTCATGCTCGCGGTCAAAGCCTGCCAGATTGGATCGCCTTGCGCGCTGGCCGCCTTCCTGCCTATCCGGATGGGGTGGCTTTTCCCACCTGTGAGGCTGAAGTGCGCCAGGTGCTGGAATATGCCCGGCGCGTGGGAGCAACGGTTATCCCTTATGGAGGGGGAACCAGCGTGGTCGGGCATATTAACCCCCTTGCAGATGGCATCCCTGTCGTAACGGTCGATCTGGGGCAGATGAATCAACTGCTCCATCTTGATCCCCTCAGCCAGCTCGCGGAGTTCGGGGCAGGGGTAAAAGGTCCCCAACTTGAAGCCCAACTCAACGCTGCCGGCTACACCCTTGGCCACTTTCCCCAGTCTTTTGAGCTTTCCACATTGGGTGGCTGGATCGCCACCCGATCTAGTGGACAACAATCGCTCTATTACGGCCGAATCGAGAGTCTGTTTGCCGGCGGTCACCTCGAAACCCCGCTTGGTGCCCTAGACCTGCCTCCCTTCCCGGCTAGCGCCGCCGGACCCGACCTGCGCCATCTGGTGCTAGGAAGTGAGGGCCGCTTGGGAATCATCACCCGCGCCATTGTACGAGTTCGTCCTTTGGCTGAAGCTGAGAACTTTTACGGGGTCTTCTTTCCTGATTGGGGGGCTGGCATGCAGGCAGTGCGTGCTATTGTCCAAGAAGGGATCGGTTTATCCATGTTGCGCTTGAGTAATGCAGTCGAGACCCAAAGCACCCTTGCTCTGGCGGGCAAGGATCGCCTTTTACCGTGGATCGAACGAGGCTTAAGTTGGTTGGGGTATGGGCAAACTCGCTGTCTGCTAATATTTGGGGTTACGGGGCGAAGAGCTGCCGTGGGGCGTCTTTCTCGACAGGCGCTGGGGATCTGCCGCAAATGGGGTGGATTGTATAGCGGAGCCGTGATCGGTCAAACCTGGCGGAAAAGCCGCTTTCTAACCCCCTACTTGCGCAACACCTTGTGGGAGCTTGGCTACGCAACCGACACTTTGGAAACTGCTGTGCCTTGGTCCAAGGTGGAAGAAACCACTCAAGCTGTTCTCGAAGCATTGAACAATGGCTTGCAAGCTTGGAATGAGCAGGTTTTGGCATTCGCCCATCTCTCCCATGTTTATCGGGACGGTGCCAGTATCTACGCCACCTATTTGTATCGGCGCAGCGGAGATGCCGACACTGACCTGGCGCGTTGGAGCTCACTCAAGGAGGCAGCTAGCCGCGCCATCCTTGCCTGCGGTGGTACGATCAGTCACCAACATGGTGTAGGGCTTGACCATGCTCCTTATTTAGTCGACGAGAAAGGTGCATTGGGGATCAGCGTTTTGCAGGCAATCAGTCGGGCTGTTGACCCCTACAGAATGATGAACCCTGCCAAGCTTATCAGGGAGTACTGATTAGGCTCTGATGACCCTTCCAAACGGTTGTGAGGTTCGGTGGTAAATGGAGATGGAGCATGTGGCACGCACATCGTCGTGAGGATATCTGGCAGCAATTGTCTCAGCCGTGGGACTTGGCAATAATCGGCGGCGGCATTACCGGAACGGCTATCCTCCGCGAGGCAGCACAGCTGGGTTTGCGCGCTGTCCTTGTCGAAGCGGCCGACTTTGCAGCCGGCACCTCTAGCCGCTCTTCCAAATTGGTTCACGGCGGTTTCCGCTATCTCAAAAACGCCCAACTAAAAATGACCCTGACCTCTGTGCGGGAACGCGAACGAATGCTCCACGAAGGGCGGGGGTTGATCACTCAACTTGGCTTCCTGTTTGTGCATTATCAACGTGACCACTTTCCGCCTTGGCTGTTTGGGATGGGTTTGATTCTCTACGATTTATTAGCCATGCGCTGGAATCATCGTTACTATGACGCCTATGACATTCAAGAGCTTAGCCCCCACTTAAAAAACGAAGGATTGCTCGGCGGCTACCGCTACTTTGATGCCCAAACCGATGATGCTCGTCTCGTCTTGCGCCTGCTTCAGGAGGCGGTTGAGGAGGGCGGCTGTGCATTGAATTATTGTCGAGTGGTGAACTTGTTGCGCACAAGAGATGGTAACGTGTGCGGTATAGCCGTGCGCGATGAGAATCCCGCAGCCATGGGGCGGACGGCTGAAATCCAAGCCAAAGTGGTGATTAACGCTACCGGGGCGTGGGCGGACGAGTTACGCCGCAAAGTCGGTGGTCAGGAGCGCTTGCGCAAGTTGCGCGGCAGCCATTTGATCCTGCCCCGCCAACGCTTACCCCTCAATCGCGCGGTTACCTTTCTCCATCCTCGAGACCGTCGCCCTGTCTTTGCCCTGCCTTGGGAAGGCGTGACTCTGTTCGGCACCACTGATGTTGACCACCAAGAAGCATTGACCGTCGATGCAAGAATTAGCCTTGAGGAAGTCGACTATCTGCTTTCAGCCTTACAGGATGTCTTTCCAGCCCTTGAATTGACCTGTGACGATATCCAAGCGACTTTTGCTGGCGTCCGAGCAGTTGTCAATACCGGTAAAGCCGATCCATCAAAAGAATCGCGGGAGCATGTGCTGTGGTTAGAGAACGGCTTGCTCACCGTAAGCGGCGGAAAATTGACCACCTTTCGTCTGATGGCGCAGGATGCTTTGCGAAGAATTTCGGGACGGTTGAACCTTTCGCGTCCATTGCGCCGTCACCAGAACGTGTTTGATCCGGCCGCTCTGTCCCCCTTGGCAGAAGAGAATATCAGCGGAGCAGCTCGCCTGCGTTTGCTTGGACGATATGGCGTGCGTGCTGCCGAGGTGCTGAGCATAGCTCAGGCAGGAGAATTGCAGCCGATAGAGAACAGCCTTTCGCTTTGGGCGGAATTGCGCTGGGCAGCGCGGTGTGAGGCGGTCATCCACCTCGATGATCTCCTCCTGCGCCGGGTGCGCCTGGGCTTATTGTTGCCTAACGGTGGTATCTCCCTGCTCGAACGGGTGCGCGCCGTTGTTCAGGAGGAGCTTGGCTGGGAATCCGACCGTTGGGAAGCCGAAGCGGCGGCTTATCGAGATTTATGGAAAACCTGTTATGGAGTGCCAACTGGATGAGTGAAAAGGATCTTATTCTAGCGATCGATCACGGAACCCAAAGTGCAAGGGCATTGTTGTTCAACGCGCGCGGCGAGTTGGTTGCCAAAGCCCGTATTCCTATTGAGCCATATTTTTCAACCCAGCCCGGTTGGGCAGAACAACATGCGCAGGTGTTTTGGGAGGCCGTTTGTCAGGCTTGTCAAAAACTCTGGCATTCCCCCGATGAATTGAAAGAAGGGAATCCGCTTAGCCAGGTTCGTCAGCGCCTCGCTGCGGTGGCATTGACCACCCAACGCGCCACGGTGATCAACCTCGATCCCAAGGGACAACCCCTACGTCCCGCGATCTTATGGCTTGATCAGCGGCGCACCGAAGGGTTGAAACCCATTGGCGGCTGGTGGGGTCTGGTTTTCCGCCTTGCAGGTTTGACGCAGACGGTCGCCTATTTGCAGGCTGAAGCGGAAGCCAACTGGATTGCGACCCACCAACCCGATGTGTGGCGCCAGACGGCAAAGTTTGTTTTGCTTTCGGGCTATTTGACCTATTGCCTAACCGATCAATGGGTTGATTCGACTGCCTGTCAGGTGGGATACATTCCCTTTGACTATAAACGCTTCCGCTGGTCCGATCCCAGGGATTGGAAATGGCTTGCACTGCCGCTGCAACCGAACATGTTGGTGGAGCTGAAACCGCCTGCCAGCCAGTTGGGAGAGATCACCCTCGCTGCTTCCCAAGCAACGAGCATCCCTCAGGGCTTGCCCCTGATTGCCGCCGCGGCAGACAAAGCTTGCGAAGTAATTGGTGCAGGCTGTTTACAACCCCATCAAGCTTGCCTCAGCTATGGCACAACGGCAACCATCAATACGACCCATCGCAAATACATTGAAGCCATCCCCTTAATTCCTCCTTACCCCTCTGCCATACCCGACGCTTATAATCTGGAGATCCAAATCTATCGCGGTTTCTGGATGGTCAGTTGGTTCAAGCAGGAATTCGGGCAAGAGGAGCAGCGTTTAGCAGCGCAAAAAGGATTGGAAGCCGAGCAGCTCTTTGATAAGTTGGTCGCAGCAGTGCCGCCTGGCTGTGAGGGGCTGGTGCTGCAACCCTTTTGGTCGCCCGGTTTGCGTTTTCCAGGTCCCGAGGCGCGCGGCGCAGTAATCGGCTTTCGCGATGCTCACACCCGCGCCCATCTGTATCGGGCGATCTTGGAAGGTTTGGCTTTTGCCCTGCGCGAAGGCGCAGAGCGGATCGGCAAACGCAGTGGCATTGCAGTGCGCGAATTGCGCATTGCAGGCGGGGGCAGTCAAAGCCGGGCGGCAATGCAGATCACTGCGGATATTTTCGGTTTGCCCACCGCGCGCCCCCATGTCTATGAAGCCTCCGGCTTAGGAGCTGCCATTGATGCAGCGGTTGGTGTAGGCATGCATCCCGATTTTGACACGGCAATTCGCGAAATGACCCGTCTTGGCGAGACCTTTGAACCCAACCCCACCTATCATTCCCAGTATGAGGAGATGTATCAGCGCATCTATCGCCAAATTTACCATCGTTTACGCCCTCTCTATGAAGACCTGCGCCGCATCATCGAAGGCTCTCACCCCCGATCATGAACTTTTCCCCAACAGGGGAGAGGTATTTTCAGAAGGGCAGTACTTCGCGTAAGCGTTTGGCTGCTTGTTCGGGAGTGATGTCGCGTTGGGCTTCAGCGAGCATTTCGAAGCCAACCATGAACTTCTTGACCGTTGCGGAGCGTAAAAGCGGAGGATAAAAGTGGGCGTGAAGGTGCCAACCGAGCACCGACTCCTCGATAAACGGTGCTCCATGCCACCCCATCGAATAGGGAAAGGAGATCTCAAATAGACGATCATAAGCGGTGAGCAACCGCTTAAGGATTTCTGCCAACGTCCAGCGGTGTGGTTTCTTTAAGTCCGTCAAGCGTAGCAGAGGGAGCTTGGGTAGCAGGAGAGTCTCAAAGGGCCAAATTGCCCAAAATGGAGTGAGCACACTCCAATGTTCATTTTCAACCACCATGCGTTCCCCCTTTTGCTGTTCTATGGTGAGATAATCCAAAAGAAGAGAGCGGCGATTTTGTCGGTAGTATTCCGTTTGTTGATGGTGTTCCTTTGCCGCCTCGTTGGGGATCGCATCCAGTGCCCAGACTTGACCGTGAGGGTGAGGATTTGAACACCCCATGATCTCGCCCTTATTTTCAAAGACTTGTACCCAACAGAAGCGCTTGCCCAAGTCTTCGGTCTGTTCGATCCACACATCCACGACTCGGCGAATCTCGTCAACGTCCATCTCGGCTAAGCTGAGATCGTGGCGGGGGGAGAAGCAGATCACTCGACACTCACCCGGCATGCTTACGGCACGCAGTAAAGGGTGTTCATCGATCTCCTGGGAGGGGGTATCGGGCAACAGGGCGCTGAAATCGTTGACGAACACAAAGGTGTGACGGTAATTGGGATTATGTTCTCCATTGGCACGCAGATTGCGCGGGCAGAGGTAGCATTGGGGATCGTACGTGGGGCGCCGGGCCTCGGTAACTCGCTCCATCTGCCCCAGCCAAGGGCGAAGGGCGCGCTGAGGAGAAACCAAAACCCACTCGCCGCTCAGGGGATTGTAGCGGCGATGAGGAAGTTGGCGGAGATCAATGTCCATCGCTAGGAAGAAGCACCTTTTTTAAGTCTAGCAGAATCACTAACCGCTCGTCTACTTTGGCAATGCCGGTTACAAAGGCAGACTGCACAAAAGCGGTTACAAGGGGAGGTGGAGGTTCGATCGAGGAGAGGGGTAAGCGCAGAACTTGGCTGACCGAATCGACCCGCAAGCCAATCTTCTCCTCGTTGAAAAGCACAACCACAATGCGCTGATCGTCACTTTCTTCGCCGCTGGGAAGGTGAAAACGGCGGCGCAGATCGATTACGGGTAGAACGGTGCCGCGCAAATTGGTCACACCCACCACATAGGGCCGAGCATGAGGGACGATCGTGATAGCTTGGGGCTTGATGATGCTTTCGACCTCTTCAATGGGTAAGCCAAATGCTTCGCCTGCCAAAGTGAAGATCACCAGTTGACAGATCTCTTCTGAAACGGCTTCGCGGGTAAGGATCACCTCCTGATCGGTGGCAGTAGAAGCGCCGTTATCGGGCATTTTCTTGGGGACATCGCTGTTGGTTTGAGGTGCGCCGGTAAGCTCGGCGGTGGCGGAGGGACGTTCCCTGCTTTCGAACGTAGGTTGCAATAGCGGTGCGCTGGGAGGTGGGCTAGTAGCTGGTTCAGCCGCCCCTGGCTCTGCAGTGGGGGCAACGACCTCGTCGGCAGAAGGCGGCGATACCTCGGTGGGCTTGGGGGGGTTGAGGGGGGGTACCGGGCTGGAAACTTCCCCCGCAGAAGGCGAATACACTTGCTCCGTTTT
>CAKZNJ010000011.1 GCA_937129505.1 uncultured Anaerolineae bacterium
CGGGCTTTTGCGTACCGTTCTGGACTTGCGTCACCGATGATGTCAACAGGATTATTCTTGCTCCAGACGGGGGGTAAAATTTGATCGAAAGCCTCCATTGTTTCGGGGCTGAGTTCTGTTAATTGCCCCCCATTCATGATTAATGCATCGGTGGCAAGCACTCCCGGACCACCAGCATTGGTTAGGATGGTTAGTCGAGGTCCCTTTGGGCGAGGTTGTTTTGCGAGCACATCCGCCATGTAAAACATTTCAGCGATGGTGTTAACTCGAAGTACACCACTGCGTCGAAAAGCCGCTTCGAGGACTTCGTCACTGCCCGTCAACGAACCGGTGTGAGAAGCAGCAGCTTTTGCAGCTCCTGCTGTTCGACCAGGCTTGATGACAATTACTGGCTTTATGTAGGCCACCTCTCGTGCTGCTGAGAGAAATGCCCGGGCATCGCCAATTGTCTCCATGTAAATTACAATGCTATCCGTGTTGGGATCATCGCCGAGATAATAAATTAGGTCACCCCACCCAACATCGATCATGGATCCGATAGAGACAAAAGCGCTAAAGCCAACGTTGACTTTGAGACTCCAATCTAAGACGGCGGTACACAAAGCGCCGCTCTGGCTGATAAAACCTACAGAGCCCTTATGGGCAATGGTAGATGCAAAGGTGGCGTTCAATCCAGAGATGGGTGACATCACTCCCAAACAATTCGGGCCGATAATCCGCATATTCCCGCGGCGAGCATGTTCAAGAATTTGCTTTTCAAGCTCAGCACCCTCTTGCCCGGTTTCTTTGAAGCCAGCTGAGATAATGATGGCTCCCTTAACGCCTACTTCAACCGATTGACGGATAATTTCAGGAATCGTGGGAGCTGGTGTGGTTACTACGACAACATCCACTGGTTCTGGTACGTCCAAAATCGATGGATAGGCTTTGATCCCCAATACGCTAGAGCGCTTCGGATTAACAGGAAAAACAGCCCCACCAAAAGGACTGCTGATCAGATTCCAAAGGACAGTGCGGCCAACTGTATTGGGTGCTTCGGTTGCACCGATGAGAGCAACGTTTTTTGGCGTAAAAAGAATATCCAGTGGTTTCTTTTCATAGTGTAAGATATCATGCACTGGGTCAAAAGTTGGTAATATTGTACGATCCATCGTCCAATCCCTTTGTTTTTGGTAGTTTTTGACTTGATAGTTTTTGATACAATTAGTATATTATAAGTTACAGATTTCACAAGGATAATCTTTCTCTAATCCCGATTACAAAAGTCATAATAAAGGGCATCCTGTAAAAAATTTTGTATCCATAAAAGCGTTGGTGCATTTCGAGTTATAATAAACGTTCAAATTCTTAGGTTTTCTAGCTGGGTTGCGGATAAAAACCATGAAAAATCCATCTATTGCGGGATTAAATCTCGGTGAACGTATTCAAGAATTGCGGCTAGAAAGAAAACTATCTATCCGTGCTGTTGCCAGATTAAGTGGGATATCGCTAAATGCCTTGAGTAAAATTGAGCGTAATCTGACGTCGCCTTCCATCAGCACTTTATACAAAATTGCGGAAGCATTGGATGTTCCTCTGGTTACGTTTTTTCAAGATTTATCCCAACGAAAGCCAGTTGCTTTTTGTAAGAAGGAAGAAAGAATTAAACTTCCGTTCCTAAGAGGTTTGTGGGAAGGGTTGGGATGCGAAAAATTTGCAGGGGGTATTGAGCCCTTTTTACTTACGCTAGAGGCTGGAGGAGGAAGCGGGCGATTTTTGATGTTTCATTCAGGGGATGAATTTGTGTACTGCTTGGAAGGACAAATTGAGTATGAAGTAGAAGGAGAGCGCTACTTGCTGGAAGCAGGAGATAGTTTGATGATTCTTGCCTATAGACGGCACCGCTGGCGAAATGCAGGAAAGGAGCCTTGCAAGGTGTTGATTGTTCTCTTCGAATTGCCAGATAGACTGAGAGAACGAAAAGATCAAATGTTAGCTGATGATGGGAAAGCAGAAATAATACCTCAACGGGAGTAATTTATGTATAAAACACATACATGTGGTGAGTTGCGACAGAGTGATGTCGGAAAACATGTCAAGCTGGCGGGATGGGTATACCGTCGCCGTGATCATGGTGGTGTTACTTTTATAGACCTTCGCGATCGATTTGGGCTCACCCAAGTGGTTTTCGACTCAGAAACCGCTCCAGAAGCTCATCAGGCTGCAGATGTTCTTCGAATGGAATGGGTGATCCAAGTCGAGGGGGTCGTCCGCCGACGCCCGCCTGGTTCTGAAAACCCTTCTCTACCAACGGGCGAAATTGAAATTGCTGCTGAGCAGTTGCGCATTCTTAATCCGGCTAAAACGCCTCCTTTTTTGATCAATAAAGATGAAGAAGCGGATGAGACCACCCGTCTTAAGTATCGATATCTAGATTTGCGCCGAGAAAAGATGCGCCGGAACTTAGAATTGCGCCATCGCGTGGTTAAGTTTATTCGTGACTATTTAGATGAACGAGGATTTTGGGAGATAGAAACACCGATCTTGTTCAAAACCACCCCTGAAGGAGCACGAGATTACCTTGTACCTTCTCGCGTCCACCCGGGGGAGTTTTATGCTCTGCCACAATCGCCTCAACAGCTTAAGCAATTATTGATGGTTGCTGGCGTCGAACGGTATTTTCAAATCGCACGGTGTTTTCGCGATGAAGATCAACGCGGAGATCGGCAACCCGAATTTACCCAACTGGATTTGGAAATGTCCTTTGTCGAGCGCGAAGATATTTTGCAATTGATTGAGGATTTATTCACCAAGCTTGTTGCGGCAGTGGTACCGGAAAAGCGGTTGTTCGCTTCACCTTTTCCGCGCCTTTCCTATCAGGAAGCGATGGAGCGCTTTGGAAAGGATAATCCAGACCTTCGCTATGGTTTGGAATTGGTCAACGTCAGTGACCTTGTCAAGGAGTGCGGTTTTACTGTCTTCGACCAAGCAATTCGCCAAGGAGGAAGCGTTCGAGGGATCAATGTAAAGGGATGTGGGGATTATAGCCGTAAGCAAATTGATGAATTGACAGAATACGTCAAGCAATTTGGCGCGAAGGGTTTGGCATACATCGCCTTTCCGACTCAAGGGGAAGTCCGCTCGACTTTTGTCAAATTTCTTTCTTCTGAATTGCAGGAAGCTTTATTCGAAAGGATGCGAGCGGAAGCAGGGGATTTACTAGTGTTTGTAGCTGATAAGGATGAGGTGGTATTTGAAGCCCTAGGCCGATTGAGGGTCTATCTAGCCGAAAAATTGAATTTAATCGATGACAATGTTTTGGCTTTTTGTTGGGTTATCGATTTCCCATTTGTTGTATGGAATGAAGAAGAGCGAAGATGGGATCCGAGCCATCACTTGTTTACTGCCCCGATGCCGGAAGATATCCCTTTGTTAGATACTGACCCTGGAAAAGCGCGCGGCCAGCAGTATGACCTCGTGTTGAATAATTATGAAATCGGCGGCGGGTCTATCCGTATTCACGACCGGTCATTGCAGGAGAAAGTTTTTCAATTGATTGGACTAGACCCGGAGGTAGCCCGTGAGCGATTTGGTCACATGTTGGAAGCATTCGAATATGGAACACCTCCCCATGGTGGGATTGCGCCGGGAATCGATCGTATTTGCATGATTCTAGCTGGCGAACCAAATATTCGGGAAGTGATAGCCTTTCCTAAAAATCAAGCTGCGCGAGATGTTATGGCAAATGCGCCTTCCCCCGTAGAACCGAAACAACTGGAGGAATTGCACATTCGGGTTGATTTACAACCCGTCTCGCCAAAATCTTAATCTAAAAGGTCTACTCACTCCTTCTATTTTGTGGTATAAGATTAATACCCTGCTGTGTTCGTGATGCTGCGCTCGGGTTTTGGGCCAACACCCACAAAAAGGGTTCCAATCTTGCAAATGTGACGCGATAGGCGAAAGCCAAGGCGGATCATTTGGGGAGGAACCCACCTGCGAAGGCAGGTTCAAAACTTCGCTGCACACGGCACGGTGGGGGTTTTTTTTATTCTTCTGATGCCTTCTTACCAAAGGGATAATTGGGAAGTTTGGTATCTGATGGGGTCAATGGCTAGCCATTCCTTAAACATTCGGCGGTTGGTCAATGGTTGGGTGGTCATCCAACGAATCTGACGGAAACGGATGACGCGTATTTGCTCTCCAATATAATTCTGCAAAAAAGGATAAAGTTGTATTTTATAGAGAAGCAAATTGACCCGACTACCAGGAATCACCACTACCTGTTCTTCCTTTGATAATGATGCCTTTAGTAAATTACCAATCTGTGCTTGAGTGCAGATATGCCAAATAGTCCTTTGGTTTTGGGTTTGATCAACCCATAACATTGGTTGACCATCTTGGACTTGATACCCTAATTGGTGTCCGATTGTGATGATATGCTGGCGAATTTCAGCGATGTCTCTTTCACGGTACAACGGAAACTCTTCTTCCCGAATTGTCCAGCGGTTTGTTTTCTCATCGTGAGAAGCGTATGATTGCAGACATTCTCTGATCAGGGATAATAGAGGGGCACCAATCGAGATGATTTGCCTGCAAATAAATTGGTCTATCTGGGAAAAAGATTCGTTTTTTTGCTCTAAAAGATATTCATAGATGAAATTCTCGACGCGATCAACGAGAGGAAGATGATCATAGGTTGGTTGGGTAAGCCACCAAAGAGTTGTTTCAAAACTTTTTTCTTCTTCCCCGATCGGCGAAAGACTCGAAGTAGACTTGATAAGGTTTTCAAGGAATGTAAGAAAGAAGTTTGGGTAATCTGAGATTTCACCGAACGGAAAGAATTTCAAGAGACGGTTTTGAAGCAGCGCTTCGGATTCGGTATTGTCAAGCGTCTCAACAACATTGGCGAGCGCAACAGCATGGATTATAGGAAGCGACAACGGCTCAAGCGTTTGCTCGAGATAGTTCTGTACAGCATTGCGAATATGGTTTTGTAACTGCGGAGGCGGTTCATTAATCTCTTTTTTCAAGATCGTCTTTGGTTGTGTAGGAGGTCGCGAGGTTCGCCAGAGGATTTGGGCTCTTTGCTGATCGCTTCTGAGGGTGAGATTTTCTAATCGAAGGCTAGCGTGATCAGCGGCGAAAAGAGCAGCGGCAAGGAAATTGGCTTCATATTCTTCCATAAACCCAAAGCAGGGGGTAGGGTCTAAAGAATGCATGGACAGCTGGCGAAAGGTCGCTTCAAGGGCGCGGCAATGCCAGCCCCAATCATAACGTTTGCGATGGAGGGCTGGCTTTAAGGGTTTGACGCCTTCTCTGCCTTCCAACCAACCACTCCAAATTGCGCAGAGGGTCCAAAACGCTTGATTAGGTCGTGGTACTGTTGTCACAATGGCAGAGAATTCTTTCTGCGCTGTGTGGGAGAGAAGCTCCTTCAATCGTCCATGGAAAATAGAAATCTCTCCCGGTCTTGGCAGACGGGGATAGTCATGCACCATAATGGAGTAGAAGGTACTTTCGGCTGTGGACTTAACCCAAATGTCCTTTGCCTCTTCTAGGCAGTTCCAGAAATTGTATTCGTAAAATTGTGAGGGTATAGATAACTGTTTCGGGCGACTGCGTCTCGGTGGGTGGGACCAAAGGGCATTGACAAGATCAAATGAAACGCAGAGTAAGCCCTTGAGGATAATTTTTTGGCGGTCAGCAAAAGCTACTTCGTCTAGCTTATTGAGGAGGGAGATGATAGCATACAAAGACCTTGTAGGGTATATTCCCAGCGATTCGACTACAGCGGGATAGGTTGGATCTTTGGTGTCGACAATTCTGCTTGCTGCTTGCGCTTCCAAAAGAGAGCGAGGGGGCAAACGTTGCAACCTTTGTCGGTCTTGAATAGTGACGGGAAACAGTCCTTCATTTCCGCAATGGGGACAGCGATACAGTTTAGAGACCAACTGATGAGATTTGCCAGTATTGTTCCGCTCCCAAACAAAAGCCTCAACTTCAATCTCTGTGTAGCAGAGATCACATATTGAGAGGTATAAAGAACGTAAAAATTTTTCTAATCGCGCATCCAATTTTTTGAGGGCAGAAATTTCAGCCAGAATGCTTTGGTACTCGTTTTCTAGGGGGCGAGTTGCGGCGAGATGGATTAAGATAGAGAGGATCGGATTATTGCAGCATACAACGACCGCGGCGCCGGAATTCGCTAACTCAATGGGAAGCAAGGGAGAAGCACCAAAAGGGTCAAGGATGTAAGACTGCCGAGAAATTTTAGATATGAGATGTTCATTAGCGTATGCTTCGACCGCACCGCGATAATACGGGGGAAGAAAGCGGGCTAAAGGGAATGGAGAACGGAGAGGAATACCAGTGTAGAAAGGGATTGAAGGTGAGAAAAAGGATGTCATCCGCTAATCACACCCTAGAACTTTCACACAAAGGTGTGTAGCATGACGAGATTGGCGGAGCGAAATTGGTGGACGGGATACCCGCAAATTAAGACAACTTGATCACCTCCTCTTAAGCGAGAGGGGTGTCGCAGGTTGTTTTCGAGAATCGCTAATATCTCTTCGAGATTTGAAGCTCGAGGGGTTAAAAAACTCTGCACTCCCCAATACAGGTTGAGTTGGTAAAAAATATCAGGGTAAGG
>CAKZNJ010000012.1 GCA_937129505.1 uncultured Anaerolineae bacterium
GTCGGGGCGCTGGGATTTGAACCCAGGACCTCTTGCACCCCATGCAAGCGCGCTAGCCGGGCTGCGCCACGCCCCGATTGCATCCCGCATTATAGCGCAGGTGAGCTTTTCTGACAAGCGCAAAATGAAAAATCGATGCTGTGATATGATTTTTCGCAGAAGGATCAATTCAATGAGAGATTTTTGGCGCTTGTTTTCGATAGATTTCTCAACTCTCCGAAATGCAGGTTTTTTGCTCTTGTTGATGAGCATTTCCTTTGGGTGTTTCTCGCAACAGAAAAGCGCTTCCTCTGAAGGAGTGACTTCTCCTAGCCCTGTGATGACCGGTGAGGAAGCGGTGCCAACTCAACCGCTGAAATCTTCAATCGTTTATCCAACTTTAACCGCAACCCCTTTGCCAATTCGGCCAACCCTAACCCCTACCCCAGAAATAAAAATCTGCTCGCCATTGCTTTCGACAAATCGGGCAGAATTAATTGAAATTGTATCGGATGGTTTTCATCCGCCTCCACAAGGTCAAGACGGCCGCCATCAGGGGGTAGATTTTGCCTACTATCGAAAGTTTGGACGATCGACTATTGCCGGAGAGATCGTTCAAACGGTCTTTGCAGGGAATCTTGCCGCTTCAATCAATGATCGCTTTCCTTACGGAAATGTAGTGATTATCGAGACACCATCCGCTTCTTTACCTCTATGGGTAAAAGAGCTATTAACCATTGGTGAGAACGACGCTTTATATACCCTATATGCCCACCTAGGAGAGCTTTACCCCAAAGAGTTGGGAGAGTCCGTTTCTGCCTGTCAGGCTATTGGCACAGTGGGGAAATCAGGTAACGCAGGGGTTGCTCACCTGCATCTGGAGATGAGAATAGGAATAGCGTCCCAACGCTTTCCAAGCATGGCTTATTACGTTGCTGATGCCACTCCAGAAGAGCGCCAAATTTACTTGATGTGGCGGACATCGGGGGAGTTTAGGGCAATCGATCCGATGCTCGTTTTGGCATACGAAACCAAGTGAGCTGTTTCTCATCTGACATTAACTTGACAAACGAAAAAAAATTTGCTAAGCTTAATCTACCGAATGGTCGGTAGGTTTTTGCGATGACACGGGACGAGATTCTCGAAGCTGCCGCTCAAATTTTCCGACAAAAGGGCTATCACGCCGCTTCGATGCAAGATATTGCCGATGCGGTAAAGCTGCAAAAAGCTAGTCTTTATCACCATGTCAACAGCAAACAAGAGATTCTTTTAGCCCTTTTAGATCAAGCGTTGGATATGTTGATTGAGGGTATGGAGAGGGTTTTAGCGTTAGATTTACCCCCCGAGGAAAAACTACGCCAAGCGATGCTCGTTTATTTGCAGATCATGCTCGAGCAACGGGATTTATCCTCCGTGTTACTGCTTGAGTATCGCTCTTTGGAACCGGCGTATCGTCAGCGGCATATCCCCGCCGTGATCAATATGAATCTCTATGGCGAGACCTGCTAATGGAAGGGGCAAGACAAGGGGTCTTTGTCATGTCGGATGTTGCTTTAGTCTCTCGCTTTCTCTTAGGGGTGATGAACTGGACGATCACCTGGTATCGCGAAGATGGCGCTTTGACGCCAGCGCAATTAGCGCAAGAATGCGCCAATCTATTTGTGCTTGGGCTGAAAAAACGGAAATGCGATGACCTCTGACGATTTTTCACTGAGGGAATATCACACATCGGGTGGAGCGAGAGTATTTTCCATCCCTTTACAGCTCTTTTCAATTTTACAAGGCTATGCTTATTTGGTCGTTGACGAGGAAGATGATGACCCTTGCTTCACGTTAATCGACAGCGGATCGGGGATGCCAGAGTCAAACGAAAACCTTTTATCTGGCATTCGTGCAATTGGCGAATTGATTGGGCGATCGTTGGACATTGCTGATATCCATCGCTTTCTGATCACGCACGGGCACATCGACCACTTTGGAGGCTGTGTTCAACTGCGCGAGCGAACATCAGCATCGGTAGTTATCCATGAATTGGACCTGCGCAATCTGACTAATTATGAAGAGCGCATTGTGGTCGTCTCCAAACATTTAGAGGAGTTTCTCGTCGAAGCGGGCACCAGCGATGCCTTACGCGAACGTTGTTTGGAGCTTTATCGCATCACCAAGAGTTTAGGACGCTCGATCTCAGTAGACCAAACCTATGAAGCGGAGAATTACCGCATTGGTCGTTTTGAGGCTTTTCATGTCCCTGGCCATTGTCCTGGCCATGTTGTTTTGAAGCTGGATGATGTGTTATTTAGTGGGGATATGGTTTTAGGCCATATTAGCCCGCATCAGGCGCCAGAACGGTTGACCCACTTTACTGGCTTAGGACATTATCTCGAATCGCTGGCGAGGTTAGAAATAGTGGCGCAGGATGTCGAGATCACCTTTGCAGGGCATGGTTCCCCTATCCTCGATCTCGCTGCCCGCATTGAAGAAATTCGGGAAGTCCACCGTAAAAGATTACAACAAGTCTTAGAAATTTTGCAACAACCGCGTACCATTGCGGAAGTCTCACAATTTTTATTTGGGGAGGTGCATGGCTACAATATCTTGTTAGCATTGGAAGAGACCGGCGCTCATGTCGAATATCTATATCAACGTGGCCTGCTGGAGATTGCCAATTTGGATGACCTAGAAAACACGCATCAGGTTGTCCCAATCCGATATCGCCGGTTATAAATCATCTCTTGGGAGGAGCATGTTCGAGTTAGCAGTCAAGGGAAACTGCGAGAGAAAAGGAGTGTCCTATGTATTCTTTTGAGCCATCCGAAGAACAAAAAATGTTAATTGATGCCATCAACCGTTATGCTGTCAATGACTTAAGACGCCACGCCCATGATGCAGACGAAGAAAGCGACTTTTCCAAAGAAGTCATCGAAAAGGGGTGGGAATTAGGCGTCCTTCAAGCTTCCATTCCAGAAGCCTACGGGGGATTTGGCGAGCATTCGGTTTTGACTGGTGTCCTGGCTGCCGAAGAAATGGCATACGGCGATTTAGCTGGAACGCTTGCCGTTCTCACACCCGCTCTCTTCGCTCTGCCGATTTTAGCCTGCGGCAGCGAAGAACAGAAACAGACCTATCTTCCCCCCATTGCTGAAGGAGAATGGCAACCCTTTACCGCGGCGTGTATTGAACCCTTTTTCGATTTTGATTTGCTTGATATGCGCACGACAGCGGAGCAAAAAAATGGTGCGTTTGTCATTCGGGGCGAAAAGATTTGGGTTCCTTTTGCCAATGAAGCTGAAAAAATGATCGTTTATGCAAACCTGGAGGGAAAAACCCAGGCTTTCATCGTTGATCTCCATACACAGGGGATTCGGGTAGGGGAGCGTCAAAAGACCATGGGCATCAATGCCTTGCCACTCTACCAAGTGGTCTTAGATGAGGTTATTGTGCCTGCCGAACGGCGATTGGGTGGTGTGGAAGGGCAAGATCTATCGCCAGTGGTCGATTCAATGCATCTTGCAATGGCTGCGATGGCTGTGGGAGTCAGCCGAGCTGCTTTTGAATACTCCCGCGATTATGCCAAAGAGAGAGAAGTGTTTGGGGTCAAGGTCGCTCAAAAGCAAGCGATTGCCTTTATGCTGGCTGAAATGGTGACTGAGATCGAAGCCATTCGCTTGCTGACCTGGGAAGCCTCTTGGATGGTTGATAACAACAAAGAAGGTGCAAGCAAGCAGGCTTATCTGGCACATATGGGCGCTATGGATATGGCGATGATGGTCACCGATCGAGCGGTGCAAATTTTGGGTGGACATGGCTATATTCGGGAGCATCCGGTCGAATTGTGGATGCGCAATGGGCGCGGCTTTGCTATGCTCACCGGTTTGGGAATGATTTAGGGAAAGGAAGGTTGGAGATGATTGAATTTGAGATGCCGAAACCAATTGCTCAACAGAGCTACGTCCTTCAGACCGTGGCAGAGAACATGATGCGCCCGGTTTCGCGCTATTTCGATGAGCATGAACACGAAATCCCTTGGGATTACATTAACTTTATGCACATGGCGATGCGGGCGACAGGTGCGGGTTCCCTCGCTCCTCCTGCTGAAAAGAAAAAAGAAGCTGATGAGACAGAAGAAAAGAAGGAGAAACGGCCACCGATTGGCTATCAAATGCTTGCCTTTATGCTGGAGATGCTTTCTTGGGGGGATGTGGGTATATATCTTTGTACACCAGGCGGCGGCTTAGGAGCTGCAGCAGTAGAGGCAGCCGGCACCCCAGAGCAAAAGCAGAAATTTTTAGCCCGTTTTCGCGATGAGAAACCGGTCTTTGCCGCTATGGCGATGACGGAACCTCACTGCGGTTCGGATACCTCTGCAATCCGTACTACGGCTGTACTGGATAAGGAGACCAATGAATGGGTATTGAATGGTGAAAAGATTTTTGTTACGGCTGGACAGAAATCGTTAGAGGAGAGCAATGGTTTTGTCGTTGTTTGGGCAACCATTGACCCCAGCGCTGGCAGAGCGGGAATGCGTTCTTTTGTGGTCGAAGCCGGCACACCGGGGGTAAAGGTGACAAAATTGGAGCATAAACTGGGTATTCGAGCGAGTGATACCGCCTCCATCGTGCTTCAAGATGCAAGAGTCCCGTTTGAGAATATCCTCGGCAGCCCTGAAATTCAACCGGATACCAGCAAAGGCTTCAAAGGCGCGATGGCAACCTTTGATGCTACCCGTCCATTGGTGGCTGCTACGGGGGTAGGAGTCGCCCGAGCGACCCTAGAGTTGGTCAAGGAATTACTCGCTAAGCAAGGGATTGAGATCCGTTATGGATTACCACGCTCGAAGATGACCAACATTGAGCGGGAAATTATCGATATGGAAGTGATGCTACGTTCGGCGTGGTTGCTGGTGATCAAATCGGTTTGGATGGCGGATAACCGCAAACCCAACCCCTTGGAAGCCTCGATGGCAAAATTACGAGCGGGAGATGTTGTGACCAAGATCACCCAACGAGCAATGGAGTTGATGGGACCCATTGGTTATTCGCGCGATTATCTGCTAGAGAAGTGGTTCCGTGATGCAAAGATCACCGATATTTATGAAGGTACAGGCCAAATCAACCGCTTGGTGGTGGCGCGTAATATCCTCGGTTATTCTGGGCGAGAATTGCGTTAGTTGAGCGGGAAGGAGGTAAGATGAAATACCATGTCAAACATGCAGCCGTAATAGGAGCGGGGACGATGGGGTCAGCAATTGCTGCCCATTTAGCTAATGCCGGGGTACGAGTAACTTTGTTGGATATCGTCCCCGACCGACTGACTCCTGAAGAGGAAGCGAAAGGTCTAACCTTGACAAGCTCGGAAGTGCGCAACCGAATCGTCCGCGAAGGATTCGATCGCGCCCTGAAGTCACGCCCCGCCAGTTTTTTTACAAACGATCATGCCAATCTCGTCCGTTTGGGTAATCTGGAAGATGACTTTGAGAGCATCTCCACGGCGGATTGGATTATCGAGGTGATTGTTGAGAATTTAGCTATCAAGCGTCAATTAATGGAGCGGATTGACCAAGTTCGCTCCCCCTTTGCCATTGTCAGCACCAACACTTCTGGAATCCCGGTGACCTCGATTGCGGAAGGCCGCAGCGAAAGCTTTCGCCAACACTTTCTTGGCACGCATTTTTTCAATCCGCCTCGCTATCTCAAGCTGCTCGAAGTCATCCCAACCAAGGACACATTGCCTGAAGTGGTTGATTTCGTCTGCCACTTTGGGGAATATCACTTAGGGAAAGGCATTGTGCTATGTAAAGACACGCCAAACTTCATCGCCAATCGAATCGCGTTTGGGTCAGCAGCCTTTGCGTTAGACTATATTCTTGAGAATGAGTATACGGTTGAAGAAGTTGATGCGATAACTGGACCGCCGATCGGCAACCCGAAAACAGCAACATTTCGACTGATGGATCTGGTTGGCATTGATGTTTGGGAGCATGTCGGACGCAATTTGGCTCCTGCGATTCCCCACGACACGCATGCCCAAAAATATCTCAATTCGGAACGAGTCAATCATTTGGTGCACACGCTGGTCTCCCAGGGCCGTTTGGGAAACAAGGCGAAGCAGGGTTTTTACAAAGAAGTGCGGCAAGCGGATGGAAAAAAGGAATTCTGGGCGCTCAATCTAAAGACATTGGAGTACGAACCACCCCAGAAACCTCGCTTTGACTCAATTGGAAAGGTAAAAGATGAGGAAGACCTAGCGAAGCGGCTCAAAATATTGATTGAGGCACCCGATCGCGCTGGCCAGTTGGTAAGAGCATTGACCTATCAGAGCTTCGCCTATGCCTCCGAACGAATTCCTGAGATCGCAGACACGCCCAAACCGATTGATGATGCCATGCGT
>CAKZNJ010000013.1 GCA_937129505.1 uncultured Anaerolineae bacterium
GACGAGCATCTACGGCGGGGTGATCGACATCGATACGCCTTCCCAAAGGTCGCACTACCCGTTCAATTAAATTCATCACCTGTTGATCGCTTTCAAAGACAATATCCGTCTTATAAATTAGCCCTTTCTTCTCCACGTAAACGTTTTTTGCCCCATTTACCATGATCTCGGTCACATCATTATCTTCCAATAACGGTTGAATCGGCCCAAGACCAAATACTTCTCCGAAAACATCTTTCACCAACCGCTCTTTAAGGGCACCATTGACAACTATTCCCGATTTCTGAATCGTTTGCTCAATCAAGGCAAGCGTTGCTTGACGAGTAAAGAGATCAAATCCACCCTGTTGCTGAATCTTTTGAACAATAAAATTCTTAAAAGCTTGGTAATTTTGGGCGGTCAGCGTGCGTTGAGTGTTCGTTGTTTCGCTCATAGAAGTCCCTATTTAGAATCAGACCGAATTTCAGCTTGCGGGGCTAACCAAACGATATGATCGCGATTGAGGCTGAGAAACTCACAAACCAATTCACATTTGCCTTCCAAATTGTAGATTTTGGCGTTGGTCAGGGCGATAAATTGCTCAGCATTGTTGATTTCGTCCTTGAGCCGTGCGCCTGCCATCACGTAGAAAAACCCCTCGATGCGGCCGAAGACCGTTTGAATCAGGACCGGAATTTGTTCTTTGGTCACGCGATCCGTAAAAAATTTCCCCTTTTCGTCATATCTTGTGCTCATTGCTCATCCCTCCAAAACGGGCATAGAGTACCCCATCCCTGAACGAGTGACGATGTGAATCGGGTTCTTTGGGTCATCTTCCAATTTTTGGCGCAGGCGTGAGATACTAACCCACAGAATTTCTTTGTCTTCGCGATATTCTGGACCCCAGACACTGGTCAGCAACTCTTCAGAGGTTAATACCTGCCCAAGGTTATGGGCAAATTGCAACAACAAGCGATATTCAGTAGCAGAAAGGAAAACCAGGCGGTCGTTCCGATAAACTTCTGCTCTGGCAAAATCGATCTTTAGGTTGCCGTGGAAGAAAATGGCTTGTGGGGTAGTACTGGTAGTTTTCACCCGGCGCAGAACTGCGCGCACGCGGGCGAGCAATTCCGTTGCCGAGAAGGGCTTCACAATGTAGTCGTCCGCACCTAAATCCAAGCCACGCACGCGCGCACTCTCCTCGCCCCGTGCGGTCACCACAATGATTGGCACACTAGAAAATTCACGGATTCGCTCTGTGGCTGCAAAACCATCCAAAACGGGCATCATGATATCCATCAGCACTAAGTCGGGGTTTTCTTTCGCCACTTTATCAACCGCTTCCTGACCGTTTGTTGCTTTGATCACGTCATAGCCCTCGGTGATCAAGTTCGCCTCCATTAGACGCAGGTAACGAGGCTCGTCATCGACGATTAATATTTTTGTACTCATGCGCTACTCTCCCTTAAAGATAGATCCTGATTTGATTCTTGCTGGTCGTAAGGCAAGCGGATATGAAATGTTGTCCCAACGCCAACTTCTGATTCTGCCCAGATGTCACCGCCGTGAGCTTGGACAATTTGACGACAGATAAACAAACCCAAACCGGTGCCGCGCACATTCTTGTCAGGTGTGGGAACGCGATAAAACCGCTTAAAGAGCGATTTCAGATGCTCCTGTGCAATTCCGGGGCCGTTATCGGCCACTTTAACGAGAACAGTTTCAGCTTCTGGTTCAACGCAAATGGTCACCGTTGAATTCGGTGCATACTTACTGGCATTGGTCAATAGGTTATCAAAAACTTGTGCCAGCCGGGTAGCATCCGCCGTAAGCCGGATTTCGGGTAAATCCTTTTGCAGTTCGATTTGTAGATTATCATGCAGGGAGAGAGCCCGCATCGCGACATCGCGCAAAAACGAATCCAATCGCAGGGTTTGAAAACTCATCTTGAGCGTGCCGGCTTGCAAGCGGGAAGAATCCATTAAGTTCTCAATTAATTCCCGTAAACGATCTGACTCCTCATCAATGATGGTTAGAAATTCGCGCCGCGTTTCGTCGTCCCATGTAATATCTTCCCTGAGTAAAGTGGTTGCATACCCCTTGATGAATCCAAGTGGAGTCAGAAGCTCATGGGATACCGTGGCGATAAAATCTTCTTGGAGCTGATTTAATTTCCGCTCAGCTTCGAGATGAGCAATCTGTTTGACCAAACGATCATGTCCGAGCAGTTGAGCGACCAAACCGGCGATAAACTCCGACAAACGCACTTGATCAGGGGTGTAAGGTGGACCGCCAAAGCGGATGAACACCAGCGCACCTTCAAGGTGATTTTCAAGGTACAGCGGCAAACCCAACAGAAATCGGAAGCGAGTGCGATCCTTTACTTCTTCGCCGCCTTCCTCGATGCGGGATAATAAGCGCCCGCTTTGTAACACCTCGTGAGCTGTCGCTTCCCCCCACGATAGATCAGCTCCTTTGAATCGCCCCCGTCCAATGGCACGCGCATAGGCTGGTTCGAGAGTTTCTTTTCCTTTTAGGTAAAGCACCAAGTTATCGAAGATGAATACTGGACGCGCCAAGCGGATAATTTCATCTAATGCCGAATCAATATTTTCGGCTAGTGCTACAGCTCGGCTGATTGCATAGACTGCCTCCAATTCTTCAGGACGCAGGGTTGCGGGGTTGATTTTCTCCATCTCATTGCGATTCATCATTTACCCTCAAAGATCGCAGGCAGAGAAAATTCAAACAACGAGCCTTTACCAACTTCCGATTTCACTTTTAACTGTGACCCATGCGCTTCCAAAATGCGGGTTGCTAAGGCAAGCCCCAACCCTGTTCCCCCATAACGCCGCGTTGTTGAACCATCTAATTGGTGAAACGGCTCAAAAATCTCTGCTAAGCGTTGGGCGGGGATACCTATCCCCTGATCGCAAACCGAGACAGTAAGCAGTCCCTGATGTTGCGAGACCTCTATACAAACCCTACTGCCCGCCGCCGAGAATTTCAACGCATTGGTGATCAATTCGTTGATCACCCAAGCAATTCGTTCGCGGTCACAATGCACAGCGGCTAAATGATCTCCCACCTTAAGTTCAAGGATAATCCCCTTAACTTTTGCGGAGTACAGATGGCTCTGAACAACCTGAGTGGTAATTTCATCTAAGTAGTTATCTGTCAGAGATAGGGTCAGTTCACCCCGCTCCGCATAAGCGAATAGAATCAGATCATCGATCAGTTTTTCAAGGCGTGTTGTTGAGCGCAAGAGGGCATCTAATGCTTCAGCTTGTTCCTTGGTGACCTCACCAAAAGCGCCATCCTTCATCATGTCCAAATAACCCCGCAGCAAAGTCAACGGCGTTCGCAATTCATGCGACACGTTAGCAATGAAATTCGCCTTGATTTGATTCAGCTCGCTCACCCTCAGCAGCGCTTGCCGTAGTTCTTGAGTACGCTGTTCCACACGCCAAGTTAGCTCCTCGTTCGCTTGCTTTAATGCTTCTTGCAATTGCAAGATCTGCAGCGTAATCGCTTGGTCGAGAGTGGCTTCGTTAATGAAGCCTAATTCGACCAAGGCGCGACCTAAACGCAGATTCCTACCCAAGGCACGCTGATCCTCCTGATAATGCAAGGCGACATCGAGCTGTTTCGGAGTTATCTTCCCTTGGGCGATCAGCGTCTCGCCCAAGCGCGGGGTAAGAACTTCGGGCTCAAGAGGCATCTCGGCTGCTGGTTCTAGGCTTTCGCTTGCCAAGATCTCACTGATCGTCGTTTCGACCGCCAAATCCACCCCACAGTTCTGACAATAACGATCCTCTGTTCGCACCGGCTGGTGACATTGTGGGCAAATAAACGCATCCACCATTCTTTAGCTTAATCATATCCTCGAATTCAGTTCCATGCAAGTAGCGGTTTGTTAGCATCCTTTATAAAAAGGGCATAAATTAGCTGTAAAGTTTTTGTAAGGTACAAGCCTCGAAAAAGCATGCATAATAAAAGACGTAAATTCATCCCAATTTTATTTCAATAACTGGAGAAGAGGCTTAGGTGCAAAACGGCAAACCCAAAAAAGTGCTGATCATCGATGACGATCTCGCTCTTTGCGAGTCGCTCAAGCTGATGCTCGAGCCAAAAGATTTCATTGTCACCAGCGCGACTAGCGGCGCAGAAGGCATCCGTCTCTGTCAGGAATGGCAACCCGATATAGTTGTCTTAGATCTGCTCATGCCCGGTATGGACGGTTGGGAAGTTGCCTCGCGTATTCGTTCGTTTAGCGATGTGCCGATTATCGTCCTATCAGCGGTCAGTAAGCCGGAATTGGTTGCCAAAGCTTTGGATCAAGGCATCGACGAGTACTTGGTTAAACCCATCCCCGGTACAGTCCTAGCCGCTCATCTAAAACGCCTCACCCGCCGCGCCCAGACGCCGTCCCCCAACGAGTGAAGTAAGTCTTCCCCCATTTCTCCAAGACAACTCGAACAGGTCGGATTGCTGGAGTCCAATCCGACCTTTCCTTTAGCCAGCCTTTTTGATGCAAAACCCACCTTATCCCTTTCAAACTTCAAAAAGCCGTCCTCTGTTAAGAGGACGTTCTAGTTTCTTAACATCTCAATCAGTTGGTTAAGAAATCCTATCCGATTTGCGAACAAAACTTAAACGGATATTGACACATCCTTAAAGTTAATTTGATACAGTTTTATCGAAAGGAGCACAAAACAAAATGGGTTTCGCTGATCTGCACATTCATTCTACCTATAGTTGGGATGGTACGGCCACCCTTTCAGCGATACTAAAGTATGTGGTTGAAAAAACAAACCTAAGCGTGATTGCCATCACGGATCACGACGAGATCGTTGGCGCCTTGCGAGCTGAGCAGATCGCTCACCGCTACGGCGTCGAGGTGATCACTGGAAGCGAGGTTTCTACCGCTGAAGGACACCTATTAGCTCTGTTTATCCGCGAGAAGATTCCGGTAGGGATGTCTTTGGTAGATACCGTGCGCTATGTTGGGAATCTTGGCGGTTTATGCATCGCTGCCCACCCCATGGCTGCCGGTTCGCCAAGCCTTTCGGCGGATGCCATTCGCAATGCCCTGCAAATTCCGGATGTTGCGCAGGTGCTTGTCGGCATCGAAGCAATCAACGGTGGACTTTTTCATCAGAGCAGCAATTTTCTGGCTACGGCATTAGCTGCATCCTTACCAGTCGCCTCCGTTGCCAATAGTGATTCCCACATTCTGCAAACGATCGGGTTTGGGATGACCGAATTTGAAGGAAAGACGGCGATGGATTTACGTCGTGCCTTAGAAGCACATCAAACCCAACCCATTTGCCAGCGTCATGCAACCCCTGCGCTGGTTATTCCGAGTTGGTTGAAATTCTTTTTGCTCAAAAAAGTGGGCTGGGTGCGCTGGAATCCTCATCCCTTGCAGCCCATGCGCCTCGGCCGCGCCAAGATGGTCATCTAAGTCCAAGGTAAAGGTATGAATCGCAACGTCTTATTTATCTGCGGTTCGCTCAACCAAACAACGATGATGCATCAGATAGCCAAACGTCTAGAAGGGTGCAACACCTATTTCACTCCCTTTTTTGCGGATGGCTTTTTAGGCTTACTCAGCAAAGCAGGACTGCTGAACTTCACCATTCTCGGCGGCCGACACCGTGCAAACACCTTAGAGTACCTCCAATCTCATCATCTGCCGCTCGACCCCGAAGGCAAAGCGCGGCGCTATGATCTCATTGTCACCTGTACCGACTTGATTACCCAGAAAATCTTACAAGACACGCCCGTTGTCCTCGTTCAGGAAGGCATTATCGAGCCAGAAGACTGGGTTTTTCCGCTGGTAAAACACCTGAAATTACCCCGCTACTTGGCAAACACGGCCGCCACAGGCCTTTCCGACCAATATGAAGTTTTTTGTGTGGCATCTGAAGGCTATCGGGACGAATTTATCCGGAAAGGTGTCCGAGCCAACAAGCTGGTTGTAACGGGCATCCCCAACTTCGACAACGTCAAAGAGCACCTTAAGAACGATTACCCCTTCAAGGGTTACGTTCTGGTCGCTACCTCAAGCGCGCGGGAGACCTTTAAGCCGGACGATCGCCTTCATTTTCTCAAGCAGGTGAAAAAGATCGCCAACGGACGCCCGATCATCGTTAAGCTTCACCCAAACGAAAACCAAAAACGAGCCATCAACGAGATCGCACGTCTTTTGCCCGAAGCTCTCATCCTAACCGAAGGAAACATTTACCCTATGATTGCCAATTGTGAGGTGTTAATCACCCAATATTCAACCGTCACCTTTGTGGGTCTATTACTGGAGAAAGAAGTTTACTCTTATTTGAACATTGCTGAATTAAAACGCTTACTGCCGATCCAAAACGG
>CAKZNJ010000014.1 GCA_937129505.1 uncultured Anaerolineae bacterium
TGGGGCTCTTTCTGGCATTTCAGTATCCAATCGCTGTTCCGGGTGTTTCTGTTGCAAACTTCTTAAGAGCAGCGATTAATGCGCGCCGGCGGGTGGAGAATCCTGAAGACAAAGGTATTCCAATCCCTGAGTTTCGAAAAGAGCTTAAAAAAGTAATGGATACCTTAAGGATGGATCACTTTTTTGCCGGCAGGTATCTCAACGATGGCTTTTCGGGTGGTGAGAAGAAGAGAGCTGAAGTATTGCAAATGGCGATGCTGAAACCCGAGATCGCAATTATGGATGAGACAGACTCTGGTTTAGACATCGATGCGTTGCGCGTGGTCTCCGAGGGGGTAAACACCCTGCGTGGGCCGGATTTAGGAGTGCTGGTGATTACCCACTATCAGCGTATTCTCAACTACATCAAGCCAGACTTTGTGCACATCATGTTAGACGGCCAAATTGTCGAATCGGGTGGAGCCGATTTGGCGCTTCATTTGGAAGAACACGGCTATGATTGGTTGAAGAATAAAGCGGAGATAGGTGTTCGTTAATTGGTGTTTCTTTACGGAGGTGTATGATGGCTAGCGATGCAGCAATACTAGAAGGACTCGGTGAATATCGATATGGTTTCCGAGACCCCGAAACCTATGTGTTCAAGAGCCGCAAAGGACTTGATCGGGAAATCGTTGAGCAAATCTCATACATGAAAGGAGAGCCTCAATGGATGTTGGAGTTTCGGCTAAAAGCGCTCGATCATTTCCTAAAGCGTCCAATGCCGACATGGGGCGCAGATTTATCGAACTTAAATCTGGATGATATCTACTACTATGTAAAACCAACCGAAGCTCAGGGCCGATCGTGGGATGATGTACCCGAGACCATTAAAAGCACTTTCGAGAAATTAGGTATCCCTGAAGCAGAGCAAAAATTTCTGGCAGGCGTTGGTGCGCAGTATGAGTCGGAAATGGTCTACCATAGCATCCAGGAGCATCTCGAGAAACAGGGTGTGATTTTCCTTTCGATCGAGGATGGTTTACGACAGCATCCCGATCTGTTTCGAAAATATTTTGCCACTGTGGTGCCCATCGAGGACAATAAATTTGCTGCCTTGAATAGTGCTGTTTGGTCAGGAGGTTCTTTCATCTATGTGCCCAAAGGAGTCAAGGTTGACTTGCCATTGCAAGCGTATTTTCGCCTAAATGTGGCAAATATTGGACAATTCGAGCGCACCCTGATCATTGCAGATGAAGGAGCGCAGGTTCATTATGTGGAAGGATGCACTGCTCCGATCTATACGACCGATTCGTTTCATAGCGGAGTCATTGAAATAGTGGTTCACAAAGGAGCCAGGGTTCGCTATACCACAATTCAAAACTGGTCAGCGAATGTCTATAACCTTGTAACGCAGCGTGCCATTGTTCATGAAGATGCAACGATGGAATGGGTCGACGCAAATCTGGGGTCAAAGATTACGATGAAATATCCTTCCTGTTACCTGAAAGAACCAGGAGCGCATGGAGAGATTTTGTCCATGGCGTTTGCCAGCAAAGGACAGCATCAAGATGCTGGTGGAAAAGTGATTCACTTTGCCCCAAACACAAGCAGCAAAATCGTCTCAAAATCGATTAGTAAAAGCGGTGGACGTTCTTCTTACCGTGGCTTATTAAAAGTCTACAAAGGAGCCAAAGGAGTTAAGTCTAACGTTGTCTGTGATGCACTATTGTTGGATGAAACCTCGCGTTCGGATACTTATCCTTACATTGAGATCGATGAAGAAGATGTGACCATCGGACATGAGGCGACCGTATCGAAAGTTGGTGAGGAGCAGCTCTTTTATCTAATGAGTCGAGGGTTGAGTGAGGATGAAGCGACATCCATGGTCGTTTCGGGCTTCATTGAGCCGCTTGTCAAAGAACTCCCCATGGAGTACGCAATTGAAATGAACCGCTTAATTCAACTCCAAATGGAAGGATCAATAGGGTAGCTATGGCAACACCGGTTATCGTAACCCGAAAACGGCGTGAAGAAGAGGTAGATTTATTAAGATTCCCGTTTACTGAACAAGATTTGCCCGGTTTGAAGCAGGACGGCGATATCCCCCAGTTTATCAAACATTATCGCCTGAAAGGATGGAATCTGTTTCAGACCATTCCATTGCCATCAACGAACGAGGAAGCATGGCGACGGACAGATATCCGTGGGTTAAGAGCTTCGGAATTGACATTGCAAGCAAACACCAAACCGAAGGTATTGGCCCCACCACGTGCCTTGCTAAAACCGCTCATTGGGAAGCAGCAAGGTGGACAGATCACCATTGTACCGGGTCATAACACTTCCCTTTTAGTTAAC
>CAKZNJ010000015.1 GCA_937129505.1 uncultured Anaerolineae bacterium
TCTGAGTGTAAGATGTTCATTGGGGGATCTCCAACAAAACGGGCGACAAATACATTAGCAGGGCGCTGGTAAATTTCGATGGGAGACCCAACTTGTTCAATCTTACCTTCATTGAGAATTGCCATCTGGTCAGCTAAGGAAAGCGCTTCAAGTTGATCGGGAGTGGTGTAAACTGTTGTGATCCCTAGTTCAAGCTGAATGCGCCGCAGTTCGCCGCGCATACGGTGGCGTAATTTGGCATCCAAATGGGCAATTGGTTCATCGAAAAGATAGGCTTTCGGTTTGCGCACCAAAGCGCGTCCAAGAGCAACCCGTTGGCGTTGGCCGCCCGATAACTGGCGGGGCAAGCGATCGAGTAGTTCCTCAATCCCCAATAGCTTTGCTACTTCTTCCACTCGCGCTTGAATTTGTTGTTCGCTCCATTCTTTCTTGCGCAAGGGCGCCCGAAGGGGAAAAGCGAGGTTTTCACGCACAGTCCTTTGGGGATATAAGGCATAGGTTTCAAACGCCACTGCAACATCACGCTGATTGGGCAACAAATTGGTAATGTCTTGGTCATCCATGATGATCTTGCCCCCATCAAGTTGCTCAACGCCCGCAATGACCTTGATCGTAGTTGTCTTCCCTGCCCCGGCTGGACCTAAGAGACAGAAAAATTTTCCGTCTTCGATTTCAAGGTTGATCTCTTTCAGGGCTTGGATTTCTCCCCCTTTGTATTGTTTGGAAACGTTCGTCAGGGTTATTTTTGCCATAGTTCTCGACCTCGTTCCTGCGCAGGATCACTAATAGAGCAGATTGACTTCTTCCTGCCGATCAAAAAGATGAATCGGTTCATTGAACTTCAGATAGACCGTCTCATCCGGATTAGCGAAGAAATCAGGACCAACTTCAATTAAGAAGAGTTCATCGGTAGATAGAAGAACCGAAAGCAGGGTTCGATCCCCTTGCGGCTCGGTGACATAGACTTTGGCAGCAAAGGAATCTTCTCTGGGAGTTAAGCTAACCGAAATGTTTTCGGGGCGAATGCCAAGTTGCACTTGAGGTTCGCCGTGATATTCACTGAGTTTTTGCGCAGCTTGGGGTGACAGCTTGATTTTGAACGAAGGGGAGACGACATAATAATCACCGTTCTCGTTAGAAAGCTCGCAGTTGGCGAAGTTCATCGGTGGTTCACCGATGAAGCCGCCGACGAATTTGGTATGGGGGCGGTTATAAACTTCTTTGGGAGTGCCGACTTGTTGCAGCTTGCCGAGATTCATAACGGCGATTCGATGGGCCATCGCCATCGCTTCGACTTGATCGTGGGTCACATAGATGGTAGTTGTACCCAGTTGGCTATGCAATTCGACCAGTTCTTCGCGCATGCGGGCTCGCTGGCGTGCTTCAAGGTGGGAGATGGGTTCGTCCATTAACAGAACGGCTGGCTGGCGAACGATTGCCCGTCCAATACCCACCGCTTGCATTTGCCCGCCACTTAATCCCCGCACTCGCATTGGAAGGAGATCGCTAATGCCTAAGAAATCCGCTGCCCAGCGCACTTTGCGATCGATTTCTTCGCGGCTCATACCCCGCAAGCGCAAGGGAAAGGCGATGTTCTCATAGACGCTCAAATAGGGGTATAGGGCATAATTTTCAAAAACCATTGCCACATTTCTCTCGCGCGGTTCCAAATCGTTCACCAATACGTCATCAAACCACAACTCGCCTTTAGAGATCTTTTCCAAACCGGCGATCATCCGCAACGTAGATGACTTTCCGCAGCCTGAGGGTCCAAGCAAGGCAAACAGCTCGCCATCTTCGACGCGGATGCTCAAGTCTTCAACCCCAATAACGTTGCCTTCGTAAATTTTCCAGATATTTTTCAAAGTCAAGACGGTCATGCAAGCCTCCTATTTGACATCGATTAAGGGGGGTTGATCTGCTTGAGAAGAGGTTGGTGGAGTTTTTCGCTTCTTAAAGGGATTAAACAACCAGAAGAAAACAATGATTGCCCAGACAACCCAAACTCCCCAAATGGTGATGTATTGCTCGATGAACCGCAACCAAACTAACATCAAGATAAAGAGTAATCGATATGCCCAAGTAAGTTTATCGCCAATGTTCATTTCGGGCTCCTTTCGACCGCAAAGTAGAAATCGGTGAAGCTGAATCATTGAGGAGAAACGAGCCTCTTCGAGGCTTCGTTTCTCCTTTTCTAGATATTTTTATTGTGCTGGCAAGATTGACTGCAGCTCTTTCTCTAACTCCTGCAGGGCGACTTCGGGGGTCACTTCACCGGTAAGAGCTCGATTTACCCAGAGAATAATCGCTTCAGTTATGCGTTCTTCCTCGGGGAAAGTCGGCTTAGCAATGATACTGACCGACGTATCGCCAGTCAACGGATTAGTAGCGTTCAAATAGCGTTCGGGGACACCCACACCAGTTGGATCGCCCACTTTGCGCGTGCTGAGCACGGTTTGTCCGCCGGTTTTCAAGTACACAGAAGTGGGAACGTACGGGATTGCCAAAACTTCGGCATCATCGTAAGTGGTAACCAGAGCTGATTGTCCGCCGAGTTTCATTTGGGCAATTTGGATGTCTTTACCCATCGCCCATTGGACAAAGAGCCAAGCCAACTCGGGCTTCTTCGAGCTGGTGGGGATCAAATAGTCCCACCCTTCGATCTGGGTCATCTTGTCCTTTTTGATTGGGACACCGCTATAGGCGATCTTACCGGCAGCTTTGGATTGTTCGGGGTCTTCGACCGCGAACGCCGCGTCGTCCCATTGAATTGCCATGGCGACCAAGCCCGATTGCTGAGCGGCTTGTTTCTCATCCCAGGTAGAACTTAAGACGCCCGGCGGGGCATACTTCAGTGACTCGATGATGAACTTCAATGCTTCTAGATTCTCAGGTGAGTTGACCACAACGGGCCCGTAAGAGTCACCTCGATTGTCAGGCAAGGCGATGTCTCGCCCGCCAAAGGAATAAATAACGTTCAAGAAATCGTACCATGCAGTTACGTGACGCGCACCGCCCCAAGTGTGGCCATAGACATCATAGGTGAGTGTTTCACCAGCTAAGGTATCACCAGCCTTGCGGGTAAAGAACTCAGCCACATCCATGTACTCTTCCCATGTTACCGGCGGCGAGGGCAGATCATAGCCATATTTTTCCTTGAAGGCCGCTTGTTCATCGGGATGGTCGAACCAGTCGTAACGATACCACAGGTACATGCTGATAAAGTGGAAGGGCAAGCCGTACACTTTGCCTTGGTAGGTGTTTGTCTCACGGAACCAAACGGTATTGAGCAAGGAGCCTTCATAGCTGAAGTTTGGGTCACGTAAAGCTGGGTTGTTGTAAAACTCATCGATAGGGCGCAACCAGCCGCTGTTTACCAGCTTGCCCAAAGCGCGGTGGGGCTGAAGCACCACGTCATACACGCCTGTCTGGCCAGCAAAGTCCAAGGTAACCTTCTCAACCGCCTCTTCGTGACCCAAGCCTTCGATAATCACTTTCGTGCCAGTGATCTCCTCGAATTGACCCTTGAGTTGCTCGAGTGCTTCGAGTGGTGGCAGAGCCTCCCCGATGAGGCGCAAGGTCTGACCTTGCCAAGGTTTGGCAGCTTCAGCAAGAGACCATTCGCCGCTAGGAGGTTGTTCAACTGCTGCGGGGGCAGTTGGCTCAGGGGTGGGTGTGGCTGCTGGCGCACAAGCACCAAGGATAAGAGAGCCGACGAGGAAAAGGGAAAACCAAATTGTCACCTGACGATACATCTTTCTGCCTCCTTATCTTTTCACGAAATAGCTTGAATCCAGATCACATACTGCTTTAGGGTATTACACACGATGGGTTCTCTTGCGGCGCACCTCCTTATAGGAAAATCAATCTTCAAATTCGAAAAACCTTCTTTGCGCAAAACGTTCAACGGTGCCGATAAATGGTGAAAGAACTATATTCCGCTAAATGGTATTCGTAGGATAAAAGCAACGGTTCGCGGTTGCGGCTGTAATCAAGTTGTTCCATGTAGAGAACCGCAGAACCTTTGGGGATATCCAATTCAAATTGGCGGATGAACTGCGTGTCTGCGACAATCGGACGTAAGCGAGTGATTCCATAATCGATTGGTTGGTGAAGGTCTTCCTCAAAAATGCGATAGAGAGAGACCTTGTGGATCAGTAACTCTTTCAGTGCTTCTAAATCCAGACGGGTGTTGCCTTGGTTTAGGAGACTCGCTCGAAAGATGTCCAACGAAGCAACCACCGGTTGGTCATCAGCGGTTCGGACGCGACGGATGAAGACCAGTGTTGTCCCCGGTTCCACATCAAGGCGATGGGCGTAATCGCTCTCGGCTGAAATGGTATGGCAATCCAACAGCCGACAGCCGGGGCGGTGCCCAAGCGATTCGATAAGGGCGGTATAACTAAAGTTGAGATCCAGCCGATTTTCAAGCATCGGCGTTTCGCTAACAAACGTTCCGATGCCTTGCCGCCGCCAGAGTAATCCTTGCTGCTGAAGCAAACTCAGGGCAGCTCGCACCGTGCCGCGGCTGACACCCATTGCTTCAGCGAGCTCTAATTCGTTGGGTAAGCGTGAGCCGGGCGGAATTGCCCGGCTTTCGATCATTTCCCGGATTCGGTTCGCGGTTAAAACAACCAGATTATCCTGATAAGGGGGCAGACTTTGATTGAAGAGTTCAAGCGTCACGCGCTCGTCGTTCATTGAGCAGATGGATTAAGCAAACATAGTGAACGAGGAGTTGTCTAATGTATAATGTTTAATGATTGACAATATCTTAGCATATCTCTGGCGAGAAGTCAATCCCTTTGGGAAAGCCAATCTGCCCATCTTCCCTGCAGATTTAACACTTTTTGGTATACTCCATATATCCCACACAAGGAGTTGCGCTTATGAAAGTGTCCGTCTTGCAAGAGAACCTGGCTCATGCTTTGAGCATCGTCTCTCGAGCTGTCTCGCCCCGCACTACGTTACCAGTTCTGGGTAATGTCCTGGTTGCTACCGACGAAGGGCGCTTGCGCCTTTCCGCAACCAATCTGGAGTTGGGCATCACTTGTTGGATTGGAGCAAAAATCGAGGAAGAAGGTTCAACCACCGTTCCGGCGCGCACTTTCAATGAGTTAGTCAGCACCCTCCCAGCCCAGACTGTCGAGATGTCCCTTAACCTGCGTACCCAAACGCTCAATGTACGCTGTGGCTCCTCGGATACCAACCTAAAATGCATCGATGCGCAGGAATTTCCCCCCATGCCAGCGCTGGATTGGGAGGATGGCATCGAGTTGAACGTTGCCGATTTGAAGGAGATGATCCAACAAGTTGCCTTTGCAGCGTCGAAGGACGAAGCTCGTCCTGTGCTGACCGGGGTACAGATGACTATGCGAGAGCGGCTGATCACCTTGGCTGCGGCGGACGGCTTTCGACTTTCCTTGCGCAAGGGCGAGTTGCCCCGTCCAGCAGCAACTCCCGTTTCGGTCATCATCCCGGCGCGAGCCTTGGTCGAGTTAGCGCGCATCACGTCAGACAGCAATCAGACCGTGAGTATGCTCTTGCCTCCCGGCAGAGGACAAATTGTCTTTCATACTAAGGACGCCGAGTTGGTCTCTCAATTGATCGAGGGATCTTATCCCGAACTTGAGCAATTGGTGCCCACTCGCTATAACACCCGTACCGTCCTGCCCACCCAAGAATTTCTCAAAGCTTGTAAACGGGTTGAGATCTTCGCCCGTGAAGGATCGAATATTGCGCGCCTAAATATTACCCCTGGCGGTGAATTACAACCGGGATTGGTCGAGATCTCGGGTCAATCGGAAGAGACCGGCTCCAACCAAAATCAAATTGACGCAACGATCGAAGGGCAACCGCAGTTAATTGCTTTTAATGTCAGCTTCTTACGAGAAGTGCTGGAAGTGGTCAAGACCCCTAGTGTTGCCTTGGAAACGACCTCGGAAACATCCCCTGGGGTGATCCGTCCTGTAGGGGATGAGAAGCTGGCAAGTTCTTTTGTCCATGTGGTCATGCCAATGCATTTAGGCAGTTAGCGAAAGAGAAGGAAAACAATTTTCTTTTCTCTATGGCATTTGTTACCCAACAATGACCTTTCCATCTGCGCATCCTGATCTTACCCTCCGCATTTATTTGGCTCTGGCGCAATACCCGATCCTGAGCGCGTTGATTCGAGAGCGCATGCGTGCGGAGCTGTTTCAGCGGGGTATCATCTCTGCCCAAGCCTTCGAGAGCGAAGTCCGCTACAAAGCGATTCGCAGCCAACAACTAGAGGGGTTGCACGACCCTTTAGTCGAAGAACCCTATGATGCTTGGGAACAGCGTCTGAGCCATATTCGCGATCATCTCACCGATTTCTATTTTGCCTACAACCTCCCTTTTGAGCTGTTCGAACAGATTGTCCACCAGACCCTAGCCGAGCGCGGCCGCCCTGAAGGCAGTTCCTTGCTCACTTTTAACCCGGAGCTTACCCCCCAGCCATTATTGTTTGAGCAGGGTTATGCGATCGAAAAACTGCCTCCAGAAGAAAGGGAACCCTATCAAGCCCGTCTGTCTGAGATCAAGGCAGTATTGATCCGCACCTTGATCAGTGACCAGTTGGGATATGTCAAGATTGCCCGCAAATGGTTCACGATCGAGGATTTAGATGAGATTCGAAAGCGCAAAATTGGAGGCGGAAAAATCGGCGGGAAAGCAGCGGGGATGTTGCTAGCCGCTCGTATTCTGCGGGATGTCGGTGATGAAGATATCCGTCAAAATATTCGCTTGCCAGCCTCCTATTACATCGGCGCCAATGTCATGTATGATTTCTTTTCCATGAACCATCTGACTTGTTGGATGGATCAGAAATATAAGAGCGATCAGGAGATTTATGCTGAGTTCCCGAAATTACACGCTGAATTTCTAAAAGGACAGTTGCCTCCCGACATCATCGAGCGGCTGGTTTCAATCCTGAGGAAGCTGGGCAGGCGACCCCTGATCGTACGTTCATCCAGCCTATTAGAAGATAACTTTGGCACCTCTTTTGCCGGCAAGTATGAAAGCCATTTTTGTCCCAATCAGGGCAGTTTAGACGAAAACTTGCAAGCTCTCTGCAAAGCTATTATCCGTGTTTATGCCTCGATATTTAATCCCGATGCCCTGCTCTATCGCCGCGCCAAGGGCTTACAGGATTACGATGAGCGCATGGCAATCCTTTTACAAGTTGTCGAAGGCGAGCGATTTGGGGATGACTTCATGCCTCATGCGGCAGGCGTGGCTTATAGTCAGAATGTGTATCGGTGGTCGCCACAGATTCGGCGCGAAGATGGTTTTCTACGCTTGGTGTGGGGCTTAGGCACTCGAGCGGTTGAACGCATCGGGAATGATTATCCCCGCTTGGTTGCCTTGAGCCACCCTACACTGCACCCCGAATCTAGCTTGCGGGATACGGTGATCTACTCCCAGAAATATGTCGATGTCATTGACTTAGCCGAAAATCGCCTGCGGACTAAGCCTATCACCGATGTTTTGCGGTATGACTATCCTCCGCTGCGCTACATCGCTCAAGTCGATGAGGGCGGCTATTTGGTCTCCCTGCGCAGTATCTTTCGCGATTTACCAATCCCCAATCTGATTATCACCTTTGACGAACTGTTTCGGCGTTCGCGCATTGCCCAACGCATGACGCGCATGTTGCAGATTCTAGAAGAGCAGTATCAGGCGCCTGTAGATCTCGAATTTGCCCTACATGTTCGCGAGCAAGAGTCGGGGCAAGTCGATGCTCAGATTGTCATTTTACAGTGTCGCCCCCACAATTTGCATAAAGATGAGGAGATGTCTTTGCCGGAAGCGATACCAGAAGCAGATATCGTCTTCTCGACGCCGCGCATGGCCCCGCGCGGATACGTGGAAAACATCCAATATGTTCTCTTTATCTCACCGAGGGAATATTTTGCTTTGCCTTCTTCGTCCGATCATGCCAAACTGCGATGGGCGATCTCAAGGCTTAATGAACGACTGGCGGGAGACAACTTTATCTGTGTCGGACCAGGCCGCTGGGGCACTTCTACACCCGATCTGGGGGTTATGGTTGGGTACGGTGATATTTACCACGCCCGTGCGCTGGTTGAACTCACCGGGGAAGGTTTTGGAGCAGAACCAGAACCTTCTTACGGCACGCATTTTTTCCAAGATTTACTTGAGTCAAACATTTACCCCTTGGCAATCCATCTGAAAGACCCAGGCACGCTTTTCAATAAAGCTTTTTTCTATCACACCCCGAATTGTATTCATCGCTTTCTCGACCATCAGGTTGAGATCCCCTCTTGTCTGCGTCTCATCGCCGTGAAGGATTTTCGGCCTAACTATCGTCTGGATTTGGTTATGGATACTCCCGAAGGCTATTCCATTGCCTTTTTAGTCAAAGAAGGATGAGCAGATGAAGCGCTTCATTGCGGTTGCCGGCAACATTGGGGTTGGAAAATCAACCCTGGTGCATTTGCTGAGTAAACGGCTGGGTTGGAAAGCTTTTTACGAGCCGGTGACCGAGAATCCCTATTTGGCCGATTTCTACTACGATATGCGCCAGTGGGCTTTCCATTCCCAGATTTTCTTTCTTATCCAACGCTTGCGCGCCCATCGGCAGCTATCTCTCTACCCTAGTTCAGTATTACAGGACCGAACAGTCTATGAGGACGCAGAGGTATTTGCCCGCAATCTCTACTTACAAGGCTTTATCCAACAGCGCGATTATGATACGTACAACGAGCTTTATCAAGTGTTATGCGAATCGCTTCTGGCGCCCGACCTGTTAATATATCTGCGGGCACCAGTCAAAGTCCTGTACGATCGCATTGTGCAACGAGGGCGGGAGTACGAGCGCCGCATTAGCATTGATTATCTGCGCCAGCTCAACACGCTCTACGAGGAATGGATCGCCTCATTTAGCCTCTGTCCGGTGCTGACAATTTCCACTGGGGATCTCAATTATGTATCCGAGTCAAAACATTTGGATACGATACTCAGCAAGATTCATGAAAAGCTGAGCGGAAAGGACATGGTCATCTTTGACGAATTCGATCACGATTAAGCTTAATGGGGGGATTCATCGAGGCGTGTCCCGCAAAATTGACAAAAACGAGCTTCTGGATGGTTAGGCTTGGCGCAAGAAGGGCAGAGTTTTTCGCTTTGCAGAGGTTCAGAGGGGAGGGGAAGTTCTTTCGGTTTCGCTTTTCGCTGAATTAGGCGGGGCTTAGGCATTTTTTGCAACATGTTAAGCGCCCAAGTTTTTCCCCTTTGAAATGCCTCCGCGTACAGTTGACGTATTTGTTGGGGGGACAATTGCTTGCCCGTGAGATACCACTGTAACACAACGCGACCAACAATGTAGGTGCCTGCGTAAGCTATGGCAACTTTGGGGACAATTCCCCAGGCAGGAATCAGGCCGATGAGTTGGCGTGCCACTTGGCGCCAGAAAAAACCGCTCCCTAAAACGCCGCCGAATTCTGTCACGTAATCCTGCCAGCGCGTGGATAACCCCAAAGCTAAACCGAGACGGTAAACCATGAAAGCTTGATTTTTTGTCAGTACAACTACATCAGCTACGTTGAGGGGGATATTTAAACCGGGCACAATTTCCGCTAAACCAGTGCTGAAGGCATAGGTGGCATTCGTCAGACAGCCTTCATTGATTAACTGGCGGCTGATCTGATCGCGAAAGAGAGGAAACTGACGCCCCAGAGCGAGCTGCTTGTGAGGGATGGCATCGAGAACTGCGGGAACGAACTGGCGCAACAGGAAGTTGGAATCATCGATGTCACCAAAGAGAACACGTTGTTTTCCCATACCCAACCACAGGTTCAGATGGGTCGGGTGTTCGCTTGGATTGAGCGGGTTGGTGGAATAAATGATGACTAACAAGCGCCGACCGCTATCCACCCATTTTTGGGCTAATCGTTGCTCGTCTGAAGAGTCATGGCTATCCCCCGCAACCAGCAGGATCATGAGATCAACATCCAGAGCAACCTTCAGGCTGGCATCATCGCCCTCATAATCCAAAATTAAAATCGGCGTCAAGGTTTCTTCCCCGGCTCGGTGGGGATCGCGCCGCAATTGCCAAGCCAGTCGTTCTTTAGCAGGGTTTGGCTTGCCGACAATCGCCAAACGTACCTCTTGCAGGGCTTCTTCGCGGATTGGGCGCAAGTCCATTTCTTTGATGGACTGCCAAACATTAGGCAAATCTTTTAATCCTGCCATAATGTCTATTCTAATCCAAATCGGTTATACTTATGCTCAATATGCCGTCTGAAATTTTCTAGATTGGCTGAATTTGCGGGATGTGGCGCTGGGTTTACGTGGCGTCGGCATTCCGCATTTCGATTCTTTACCCAAATTCATTTTTTGTGGTAGAGTAAGGCAATCTCGCTGCTTGAAAGTGCAAGTGGCGGACTTTAAGGAGTTAGAGAAATGCGAAAAACGAAAGACTCGATTTCGATCCATGCAAAGGTGAACGCTTCTGCCGACCTTCTCACCTTGCACAAGTGGTTCTATCTTTTGCTGGCTGTGGGCTTGGCAACGTTTGCCTGGTTCTTACTGAGCCATTTAGCGCAAGCCAATGCGAACCAAGCGCAGTCAATACAATCTAATGGGGGAGTGACCCACATTTGGCCGACCGAAGTCATCCACAGCCCGACCGCAAGCGGCCGCTCCTTTATTAATATGACTGGCCGCAGCCTGGCCTACTATACCAATAAAAATCACACGGTGCAGCGCTTACATTTAGCGTATGGAGGGAAAAATCTCTATTATGCAACCACAACTTGGATTAGTCCGACATGGAACGCTTGGACAAGCGAGGTCGTTGATCCGGCAAGCGATGTTGGGGAATACGCTTCAATTGCAGTGGATTACCTCGGGCGTCCCCATATTGCCTATTATGATAAAGCAAACGGTTGTCTGAAGTATGCTTTTAAGGATATGGCTTGGTCAATCCACACCTTGGACTGTGACAACGTTCTTCTGCCTGTATCGGAGGATGAAGAACTCTCTGGGCTTGCTGAAAACATTGCGGTCGAAATTCAACCGACGATTGTTTCCGAGGAAGAGACACAAGGTTTCCCTCTTCGGCAAGATGCGATGGAAAATCTAGAGGAAAATTCTCCCGCAGCAGAACCAACCTCTGGATCGGGAAAATATACTTCCATAGCCATCGATTCGTATGGACAACCGCATATCAGTTATACCAAGTTCTACCCCCGCTCGGACCGCACCTATCACAAACTGAAATATATTTACTTTGACCGTACTATTCCTGCTTGGAAAATTTTCCTTGTAAAGCAGGCAGGTGCCGGTGTAGCCTCATTAAACGAAGGATTGTATACCTCAATTGCCATCGATAGCCGCGATCGGCCGCATATTGTTTTCCTCGATGACGATCACGACAAAGTACGCTATGTGTTCTCAGCGCAGGAGAACAATTGGAATTTCAGCTATCCCACTGCCGCAGGTATTGGACAGTATGATAACCTTGGGGGGTGGAATTCGTTGGTTTTACGCCCCGCCGAACCTCAGGATAAACCTTACATCGCCTTTTATGACAAAACGCGCGGGGCACTGACGATAGCAGAAGGTACCTATAAAACTGACCTTAAAAATTACACTTGGAGCACCACTCGCATTGACAATACCGGCGATGTGGGCTTGTTTGCCTCCTTGGCGATCAAAAACAGCAAAGATTTTGGCGTCAGTTATTTTGACGAATCATGGGATGATCTTCGCTATGCGGAAGGCCGGGGGAGCGATTGGAATACGGCAGTTGTTACTGGCACCAACAGCCGCGCCGGACGATACACCTCATTGGTGTTCGATTTTAATCAAAAACCGCACATTACCTATTTTGACTTCAGTGATGGGATGCTTTATGAGGCATACCAGATCACAAAAACCTGGAAATTCCGTCCCATCGACTTAAGCGACACGCTGGGTTCGGCAGCGCTTACCCTTGACAACGCTCAAAAACCCCATGTTTTGTATTACAACAGTTTACTGGGAAGCCTGGAGATTGCGCGACGGGCATCTAATTGGACAGCGGATACGGTGATTGCTTCCCGTTTATCTACCGATCAACGGGTTGCCTTCCGTTTGGATAGCAGCGGGCGTTACCATATCGCCTACTATGATCCAACGAATCGAGACCTCGTCTATGGCGTCAAAGATGGGCTGGCTTGGAGCTTTGAAACGCTCGACTCGCTGGGCGATGTGGGTCAAAACCCCGCCTTAGCATTGGATAGCGCTAATAAACCCTATATCAGTTATTTTGACGCCACCAATGGACGGGTCAAGCTGGCTTTCAAGAACAACAGCAACCAGTGGCAAACAGAGGTGGTCGCTTTAGTCGGCAATGCCACCGGCAGTCTCTCGTCGATTGTTGTGCATCCAACAACGAACGACATTTACCTTAGCTTTTACGATGCATCTGCTCAGTCCTTAAAGATCGCCCACACACCACCTTCCAATTACCATGTTTGGAGCATCGAAGAGGTTGACAGCGCGGTTGGTAGTGGTTTGCATAGTTCAATGATCCTCGCCAACGGCAGACCGCAAATTGCCTACTATGAGGGTTCAAATCGGGATTTGAAGTTTGCCTCCGCAGCGAATTCAATTCCCCCGTTCGGTTTTTCCGTGACGGCTGTGGACACCCTCGGACAGGTGGGCAAGTATTGCTCTTTAGCGATCGATGGAAGCGGTTCCTTCCACATCAGCTACTATGATGAAGCAAATGGTGACTTGAAATATGCAACCTTTGATGGGATTCAATGGTCAACTCAAATTGTCGACTTGGCTGGGGATGTCGGAATGTGGAGCAATCTGGTGATTGACCCCAACACCAATGTCCCCCATATCTTGTATTATGACAGCACCAATCAGAGGTGGAAATACACCATCGATCAACCTTGGAAAATTGAAGGACAAATTTTCCTGCCACTGATCAACCGCTAAACTGAGGAGTTTTCACAGTGCAGACTTCCGAAGCGAGAGGTGCTTCGGAAGTCTTTTCTTTGTGGTTAATTCTTGGGAAGGGATCTCAATGATGGATTACGGCAAGATGGTGAAAACTCCCCCTGCGCTGCTGCCTTGCACTTCAGGGAAATAAATCTCCCACACTTCTGCCGGGCGCAGGTGATATTCGCCTGGTTGCAGCAGAGTCAATAGGTAGCGCAATTCGTAGGTGCCTGCGGGTAGATATTCAGCCGCCCAGATCAGGTGGTCGTCATAGATCATGGGTTGGCTAAATCGTTGCCATCCCCACCCCTCCTTGAAGGGCTGGGTTGGGTCGATCTCCTGAGGGGTGAGTTCTTCCTCGGTCATACCTTGTTGGCTGGTCAATAAGCGCGTATCTAGAATTTCACTGCCGGCGGGGATATAGTCCTTAACCAGCACATAGTAGGCATCTTTTTCGACGGTGAGGGTCACTCGTACTTCGACGCGGGTGCCAAATTTTGCTGAGCTTATGGTCGGGCAGCTTTTCTGACCGCAGTTTTCTCCCAAGGTCCGGTAAGCCCGTGAGACCGAAAACCCGCGTTGAACTGGTTGTAGCTCAGCAATCGGCACAAACGCCTGTAAGGTCGCCCGATAGTAGAGGCGGCCATTGCCAGCAAGATGCTCAATTTCAAGCGCATTGGGAGTATCCCGATAGAGTTGATCTAGAGAAATTTCACCGACAGCGGTATTCATCAAATTCTGATTTGCCGATCCGCTCACCAGCGGAACCCCATTGATCGCTGCCCGAAAGTCGAAGTCGCTTTCCAGCTCTTGATTGGCGGAAATAACCTTTTGCAAGGCAAACAACGCCCAAGCGGTGCTAAAGCTTGATCCCCAGCTGCCCGTTGGTCGCTGGTTTGAGATTAAATAGCGAGTGGCATCAGCAACAATGGGTGTAGAGGCATCATAACTGGCAAGGGCATAAAGAGTCATGGCAGTGACAGTGAGTTGATAAGATGCCATCCTCCAGCTTTGGCTTTTTTCCTGCCAGGCCGCGCCGCTGGCGCTGCGCACCGCTTGCCCTTCCAAATCGGAACGCAGGGTTTGGGCTTGTTCGCTGCCGGGGTTATCAGCCTCTAGAGCCCAAGCGAGCAGGGCTTCAGCCCATGGGTTGAGCTGAGCGCGGCGCTCATAAAGTTGCGAGAGAGCGGCTGTGTCGGCAGCTCCAGCATGGGCAAGGGCGAAGTGGATGAAAGCCAAGCGGTCTAACGTAGCCGCATCCGTCGTTTGGGCAGGTTGGATGATGCTCGATAACAGGTATTGGATGGCGCGGTCGAGGCTATCTTGAGTAACCGAGAAGCCGTCCGTCTGGGCTTGCTTCAAGCCAAACAAAACATAGGCGGTGATGACGGGATCGCCGTTTCCGTTGTCCCACCAACTCCAACTGCCATCAAAACGCTGCCGCGTAAGGATGCGGTATATCCCTTCTTGCACGGCGTTTTCTAATTCGGTTTGCAAGGGATTAGCATCAGAGTTCATCTCTTTCAGCAGTCGATAGCCTGCTAGATTGGGTAAGACTCTGGAGAGAAGATATTCGGTGCTGTGATTGTCATCTTGCTCAAGGGTTTTTACACTGTTTATAACAACCCCCGCTAAAGAGGGATTCAATTCGACTTTTAGCGAACCACCATAAGGAGAGATTGATTTCGGCAGACTAACAATCTCCGTCCGTACACCAGCGATTTCGAGCAGCCCAACGGTGCTGAAAGTTTGTCTGGTACGATACTGTTGGATGGGCGTATTTGCTCCACCAATACGCACCTGATCGGAAAGCTCACCCGCTTGCGCCGACAATAAGATCTCCATCACCCCCTGTTTCGCTACTCTACCCCACCATTCAACGCGCTTTCGCCCATTGGGAGGAATGGTTACCGATTGTAAGGCATTTTGCCCTTCATCAAGGATGAAGGTAGTGCTTTGAAGCGAGACTTGGGTGTCAATGTTTTGGGCAGTATTGTTGTGGACGACTGCGGCTAGGAGAAGATGATCTCCCGCCACCCAGACGCGTGGTGTGACGGGCTGGACTAGGAGCGGTTTGGTGGCAACAATTTCGAGCTCTGTTTCACCCACGCGAGTTGATTGATCGATACCGCGGATGAGAATTTTCCAAGTGGTCACGTTGTCAGGAAGGATCAGCTTGATGGCGGTTTTTCCATTTGCATCGGTTTTGAGATTACCGTTCCAATAGGCTGTATCGGGAAAACGTTGGCGAACTACATTGATCGGCATCTCTCCCCCTCCTCCCCCTAGACCATCGGGTAATTGAATCATTCGCCATGCGGCTACCGCAAGGTCGATGCCTGTCCTTACCCCTAAAGGTTGATCGCCATAGAAGGCTTGTAGAATTGGTGAGGCGTTTGGTTGTGCTAAGGCAAAGATAGCTTTATCCACTACTGCCACAGAAAATTCCCCCTCAACCGGTTTACCGGCAAAATCAGAAACTTGGATTTCCATGCTCACTTCCCCGCCTGGGGTAGCGCGTTCGGGCTGCAGACTCGCTTGAACTTTAAGCGTTTGTTCCTTAGGAGAGACGCGGAGAACCGTATATCCTTGGCGGAAATCGATCTGTCCACTTTCATTGAGGTTAAGCATCGTTACGCCGATATAGATGTTGGGGACATCTTCGGCAGATAATGGATATTCGATCTCCATACCACCGGGTGGAATTTGGCGAATTTCATGGCGCAACACCTTTGCTCTCTCATAGGTGATCAAGGCTGTGGCGGGAGTAGCAAAGGGGTTGGGGATGAAAATTTTTGCGTTATCTGCCACGTCGTAGAGGTCATGATCGACTGTCAACCGGATGCGTTGATTGGGGAAGGTCGGGAAAACTGCCTCACCTGCTCCTCCTACCCAGAGGATTACACTGCTGCGTGCCCCTTCCCCTTCAACAGACAACAAGTAGGTACCAGCTTGGTCTGGGGTGAAAGAAAGGCGTGCCAATCCATTCTCCCCGCTGACGAAATCGGCACCAGAAACCTTTTCGGTTTGGGGCAGGTAAACAGGATATCCAAATAAATCCACTTGGGTTTCATCTCGTATCCAGCGGATGGTGGCAAATTCTGCCTGCAGTTTTTTGCCACTTAGGGGCCTTCCCTTCCAATCCGCAACGAAGACATCAGCTTCGAGCGGTTCATTGACCCTTACAAACCAATTATCAGGCTTGATGCCCACGATGAATGGTGCAGGATGCACGAAGACACTTGTCCGCCCGCTGACAGGTAAACCACTTTCATCGACAATTGTGGCTTCAAGGATATATCGGCGTGGTTCATTTGTCTTCGGAGTCGGAATAGTTAAGGTTAGGATACCGTTCGGGTCGGTTTGGGATTGACCTTCCGAGACCAAATTGGTGAGCAAACCCATTTCGGCGTACATTCGAAGGTAATAGCTGCTGTCGAACCAGCCTTTCTCCGCCTGCCCCGTAACGTAGCCGGGCAAATCTTCGCCTTCAGCTTGCCAGTACAATGACCACTGCACCGGCAGACGACCAGCCGGAGCGTCGAAAAAGTACTGTGCGGAGAGGCGGACAACGATAGGCTCTCCCGCAAGCAGGTGCTCTTGCTCCACTTCGAACGTCAGGTCAATCTGCGGTTTTCGATAGGCAGCCACCTCGAAAGATGCACTCTGGTTTTCCGCCAGCGGCGATTGAATCAGATAACTGCCGGGTTGGGCATCAGATGGCAAGGAGATTTCTCCACTTGCAGAGCCAAATTCGGAAAGAGGTAAGGTTAGCTTGGCAATTTCTTGTCCGTTAGGGTTGAGCACGCGAAGGGGTAACTCGGCGATTTCAGGAAGGGTATATCGGGCATTAAAGGCTTGGCGGGCGATAGCCCGTAGGTACACGGTCTGGCCCGGACGGTAAATTGGACGATCGGTGTAGAAGTAGATTTTTAGAGATGGCGGTGAAAACTGGAAGGGGATATCGAAATCCCAACTATCCACGCCTGCATTCCAACTTGGCATCGCCAGCGCGAAACTGGGATTACCAGGTTGGTCGATTACAGCATAATAATTGCGCCATGGATCGCTCAGGAGCTCAAACTGCTTTCGGAAAATTCCTTGGCTATCAGTTTGACCTTGAGCGATGATTGCACCGTTTTCGTCGTAGATGCGGATGGGGGCGTTTGCTAGCGGCGACAAATCTTTTTTCTGCGTTGCCCAAACGAATGCTTCCTCAGCAGAAAGCTTGAAGGTCAGATGGACGTCGCTAACGACAATGAGATAGCGGTAGGAATAGGCTTGTTCCCCAGGGGGTTCTAGGTCAAAGTAGTATAAGCCTGGCGTTCGCGGTTGACCGTCAGGTTGCAATTTAACGTCCACCCGCTGGTTGCGATTGGTTGCCATTTCGAAGGTTTGTTCCCAAGATTGGTGATCGGAGGAGCGGAAGTCGCGGTAGAGCGAGTAGTTGTCTGGGGCTTGGATGCGAATGAATTCTTCCAATGAGAGGCTGCCGCTGGAAAGCCGAAGACGGGGTAGGTTGGTCGCTTGGGCGGGAAGGGTGCTTTCATTGCTTGTGAGCACCATGACAGAACTTGGTACGAGAAAATTCACGCTAGGTGGCAAAGGAGCTGTGCGGAAAGTTAGCTGGACAGTGCGTCCAAGTTTTTCTCCATAGGCATCTGGCAGATCGGGGGATACTTCGATGGTATAGGATTGACTGGGGTCAAAAAATGCAGAGATCCCAACCGCCCACTGCTGTTCATCCCACCAAACCGAGAGGTTTCTCACGGCGGGCGTGATTCGAAAATATTTTTCCAGACTCTTTTCGGCTAGGGGGCTGCTAAAGTAAAACCAGACGGTCTCATAAGGGGGTTTCTCGCCGTTATCGAGGGGGGTCGTCCACTGTACCTCGAAGGCTGGTAATGTCTGCCAGCTTGCCCGCATTTCTTTTCCCAATGCGACTTGCCCAACCGCTTGGGCATCGCCGTTCAACAGAACGGTGTAGGATTGATTGCGCTTTAGCAGAGCTGATGGGGTGAAGGTGAGTTGCGTAGAATCCTCATTCCATTCAAATAGGCCTGTTACGATACTTCCTTCCTGATCAATTAAAGCGAATTTTTCTTCAACACTCGCTCTTTGCATGGGTTGATTAAAAGAGATGGTCACCTTGCTATCTAACCGAACATTTCCTTCGCCATCGGTGGGGTGAACCTCAAGGACTTGAGGGGGAGCGACCGAAAAAGTCCATTCTTTCTCGGGGAATTGCAGAGGAGCGCCATTGGCACTTTTTAGGTTGGGATCGAAGAGCACTTGATAGCTTTTTCCACCCATTAAAGCCGTTGCCGGGCGGAAAAGAAAGGTGCTGGTGTTAAGCCATTCACCGCTACCTTCAACCTGTTGACCCTCTTCGGAAAGGAGGCGCAAAGCTAAAGGAGCGATCTGTTGACTGCCTAGAGCAACCACGGGTTGGTTAAAGGCAGCTACCACGGCAACATCGGCGCGCACATCCTGTGAGTTGATTTCTGGGATGCGTTGCGTGACGCGCAAATACGATGCGGCCTGATATTGCAAAGAGATAGGTTCAGCTAGAGCGAGACCGTTTTTAGCTTTTGCGGTGTTTGAGATGGTTAAACGCAGCGTTTGTTCGGGTTGGAGCTGTTGCAAAGGACGATAAATCAGAACGTCATCCTTCTCCCATTTCATTTCTGCAGCGATGGCGGGATCGCTGGATAAAGCTGCTTCTACCGAGGGTTGATCCATAGCTTGATTGAAAACCAACTTGATTACGCCATCCAAAGCTAATTTCTCACCTTGTAGGGGAGTCGTCTCAACAAGGGTTGGTGGCAGTGATAGTGGGGTGGAAGTTGGGGCGGGAGTGTAGGTTTGTGTGGGTGGGAGGGAGGGGGGTGGCGTGCTAGGTTGAGGCAGAGAGCAAGCAAAAGTGACAAGGAACATGACCAACAGTGGGATGAACCAACCAAATGGAGGGTTTAGAATATTGCGATTCAGTTGCATAAAAACTCCTCTTCGATTAAGACGCCCGATCAGGTGCTGCGGTTCCCAGCCGTACTTCAAAGCGGGATCAAAGGACCCAGGGAAGTAGAGTGATTATACCTTGCCACACCTGACGATGGTAAAAACCCTTGAGGAGAACTGGGATTTTTTTGGCAATAGCGTTTGTCTCTATCAATATCCTTTCCCAGTAGGGTGCTCTTCTCCTGAAATTGAATTTTTCTAAAAGAGGCTGTATAATCAAAATAACAATTTATCTCATTCTTAGCTTCCTTTATCGAACACCCTCCCCATCCATCCTTCCCTCTCTTGAAAGGCAGGGGACGGAATAGTTTATTGGCTCTAAAAGGAGTATGCCATGAGACAAATCATTTTTGTTTCTTCCATTGCGGCGTTGATTGGTCTGCTGAATTGGTTGTTCCCAGCTTTGGTTCATGCTGATTTGGGCCGTTTTGAACAAGATGCGCTTGACAATAGCTGGCTCATCGAAGTTCGGGCTGATCCCTATTATCGACCATCACACATTCTGCCACCGGAGGGCCTCCTAGATCCGCTAAGTGTTAATGCCACATTCACAATCAATTATCTTCCTAGCGGCACCTATTACGGCGATAACTGCACCACTTGGCCAAACAACGCAAAAGCCGCTTTTACGTATGCGGCGAATATATGGGGTTATTATCTCAGTTCATCTGTGCCGATCGTGATCGATGCCTGTTGGGCGACCAATCTACCAACAGGGGTGTTGGGACATAGTGGAACAATGGGTTTCAGGAGAAATTTTACGAATGCACCTCAAACCGATGTCTGGTATCCCCGTGCTCTGGCGAATGCGCTTTATGGTAGTGATCTCGACCCAGACCAGGCGGATATCTATATTGCTTACAGTAGTACCTTTGCATGGTATTATGGATTGGATGGAGCAACTCCAGCTGGCCAGTACGATTTTGTCACCGTTGTTTTGCATGAGATCGCTCATGGCTTGGGATTCTCTGGTTCAATGAGATACGGGAATTTTTGTGGCGGCTCAAATTACGGCTGTTGGGGAAATAGCACCGGTTATCCCTATGCTTATGACACCTTTATGCAAAATGGTTCGGGATACAGTTTACTCAACACCGCTTTTTATCCTAACCCTTCTGTTGCTTTGGGAAGTCAATTAACCAGCAACAACTTATACTTTAACGGAAATAACGCCAAGGAAGCCAATGGCGGTAACCGTCCCAAGATGTATGCACCGACCACATGGATGCAAGGGTCTAGTTATTCCCATTTAGATTACGACACTTTTAAGAATACTGCTCATCGGCTGATGGTCTATGCCATATCTGCCGGCGCTTCGATCCATAATCCAGGAACAATTACCCTCGGCATATTGCAAGATATGGGTTGGAACCGATCTGGATCGGCAGTGACTTCAAGACTTTTCTTGCCGATTACCCTGAAACCTCAGACCGGCCCCGATGCAGGTTACTGGCAAACCTCTGGGGGGTCAAGATATTTTTACGTCAGCCCCGATCGCGCCAATGTAAACCGATATACGATTTTTATCACCTTGAGTGGAGGGCCCTGTAACGGCCAAACGTGGAAAATATGGAAGACAACTCCTTTGCCCATTTCTAACAATCAGTTTTCCTTTACCGGCGCGCTAAATGGTAATGGCACATTTCTTTCCCCCACCACTGCAACCGTCACCGATCAAATTACAAGTTTATATATCCAAGGTTGTGGAACTTTCAGCGGTGGTCCCTGGACAAATTCGTTCTCTTGGCAAAACAGCTCTCAACCGGCTGCCATACCCTCAATGGATATCGAAGAGACCTTTGAAGTTCAGGGAGTAGATTATCCTGCTGTTGAAGTCTTCTATACACCTTAGAGGATAGAGCCTTTAGAAGGTATGGGGGTAATCATTGTGCGCCATCCTCTCTTGGGCATCTCTACAAATAATTCCCCAAAGGAGGATGGCTGAACTCAATTGCATCTAATTTCGTTCTCAGCTTGCAAAATTGTTATTCATGACATGAAGGGGTTGTGATAGGATAGATATAAGCATAGAAATTCTCAACAAAGGGAGAGGGGTTTGTACGCCCGCTAAGAAAAATAAAGGATAAGCACAATGAAAGCGAAATTAGTAGCAAAACATATCCTTCTCTGCATCGCTCTAGCGGTAGGCGTGGTTTTGGTTTTTACCTCTTGGTCACATCAAACCCCCTCCCAAGCTGCTGAAAGCCCTTTAACTCCTGTTGCGGATTTCGCGGGTTGTCCATTTAGTGGTGAGGGGCAACCAAGCGAGTTCTTGATTTCTGTTCAATCAGATGGGTCATGGTAAGGTTGGGGACAATCGTTGGATGCAACCTCACGAAAAATTGAGCGCAAAAAATTATCGGGGACCTCTTTCACCGACCTGCGTTACGTTGTCCTAGAAAACCCTTGTGGGATTGGTGCACTAGCAAGACCGATGATTTTGGAAATCAACGGTCTAGTTCAAGGGGGGCAAGCGTTCAACCTAGTTTTGCCCAGCAATCCTTCAACTGGCTATGTATGGGATGTCGATGAAATGGCGTCCGAAGCAGTGATTACAGTTGGGGAGACTCAACTGCGTCAATTGTCGCCTAACCTTGGAGGAATGGCTACTCAACACCTCACCTTTCGGGGTCTTCGTTCGGCGAGAGGGACATTGCGGCTATACTATCGCCGACCTTGGCAGCCTGACGAACAGGGGAGTAGTATCTACAAGATCGAGAGCGATCGTTTGTCATTAGCAGAGTTAGCTGAAGCCCTTAGTATTTCTACACCGCAATTGGATGATATAAGTGCCCCAACCCAACCCCTTCAGCAGATTGTGGCAACACCTTCGCCAAGAGAACTTTCTCTGACCCAGGAATTGCCGTCCTCATTCAATTGGTGTGCTCAAGGCAAATGTACTCCCGTGCGCGATCAAGGACGGTGTGGGAGCTGTTGGGCATTCTCTACGGTGGGCGTGTTTGAATCCAAATTGCTCATTGCTGATAGCAACAACCAGAATCTCTCAGAACAATTCTTGGTTTCCTGCAATACGGATGGATATGACTGCGATGGGGGGTGGTTCGCTCATGCCTACCACATCTCAAAGCTTGGGCAACTCCAAAGCGAACCCGGTGCAGTGCTGGAAAGCGTTTTTCCCTATCAAGCTTCGGATATTCCTTGTGGTAGGGCTTACGATCATCCTCATCGAGCTGTTTCTTGGGCTTATGTCAATTCATCCGTTTATGTTCCCTCTGTAGCCGAGATCAAACAAGCGATCTATAACCATGGTCCCGTAGCTGCAGCCGTTTGTGTAGGGACTGCGTTTGATAATTACAGGGGCGGCATCTTCTCCACCGATGAGAAGGCGGTCTGCGGAAGTTCAATGGTAAACCATGGGATCATCTTAGTTGGTTGGGATGATAGCCAGCAGGTATGGATTCTGAGAAATTCATGGGGAACCCTCTGGGGGGAAGGCGGCTATATGCGTATTCGGTATGGCATTTCAAATGTTGGGTTTAGAGCCAATTATCTGGTGTATAACCCTAGTTCAACCCCCACAAGCCCTGCGCCGACAACGCCACCTCCTACGACACCTGCGCCGCCATCAGTGAACTCAAATCTTTATTTGCCATTAGTTTTACGCAATGCTCAGAGGGGTTTTCTGCTTCCTAATGGAGACTTTGAACAAGGCCACGTGATCTGGCAGGAATATTCCAAGAACGGTTATGCAATTTTGTATAACATCCTCGAAACCGTGAATGCTGCTCCGCCCTATCAGGGTGTATGGGCGGCATGGTTGGGAGGCGCACCCGATGAAATTTCCTACATTCAACAAACGGTATTTATTCCGCCAGAAACTCCATACCTAAGTTACTGGCATTGGGTGGATTCCGAAGATGAGTGCGGTTATGACTTTGGAGGGGTGTTGATAAACTCTACGGTCGCTGATGTTTACTCACTGTGTATGGATTTGGATACCAGCGGATGGGTGCAACATACAATAGACCTCCGGCAATACGCTGGACAAACGGTTAACCTTCAGATCCGTGCGGAGACAGATAGCCTCTTCAATAGTAATCTTTTCATTGACCAAGTGATTTTTCAAGCGACAGCAGTGAGCTCTTCGATTCCAAAGCCCAGCGATTCGATAATTTCGTTTGAGACAAAAGCAGCAAGCCACTTGCCATTCCTGACTCCTTCAAGCCCTCTCTTATCAGAAAAAATGTTTCATCCCTGAACGGGGGGATAAATAGCAGGAAGATAGGCTTTTGAATTTATCAAGGGGGGCAATCTAAGCTAAAGGATTTTCATCGTTAGCCCGATTCACTCCTTTTTTCTCTCATAAAACCATACTCAACTTATCCGAATTGTGATATATTGCGCTTCAACGACTTATCGGGTAGATATCGTGGTGAACAGTGTTCGGTTTCAAGACGTTCTGTGAAAGGCTTCAAGAT
>CAKZNJ010000016.1 GCA_937129505.1 uncultured Anaerolineae bacterium
GAAAGCATCCATAAGAGCTTTCAAAGCAATGGTCATGCCTGTACAAGTGCAATTTGAATTGGTGATGATTCCACCGCTCCACTGGCGATGAAGGCGTTGAGCTTCGATAAGTCGGACATGATCGGCATTCACCTCAGGCAGCAAAATCGGTACATCCGCTTCCATGCGATATGCCGAGGCATTTGAACAAACTAAAACGCCGCTCTGCGCCAACCGAGCTTCCTCTTCCCATGCCGATTTGGTGGGTAAAGCAGAGAAAGCGATCGGGGTTTGAACGGTTTTCGGGTCTGTCTCCACAATGGTCATTTTGCGTGCCCATTCGGGCATCGGTGTGGTCAAAACCCAATGACAAGCCTCTTGATAGGTCATTCCCACGGAGCGGTCTGAGCCGGTAAGGGTTATTACCTCAAACCAAGGGTGACTATCTAATAGCTGGACAAAACGTTGTCCCACTGTTCCCGTTGCACCAAGGACAGAGACAGGAATCTTTTCCATAACAACTACCCTCGAACACAATAATGTAAGCCTAAATTATACATGACAAGCAATAACCAACGGCATTTTTACCATGCCAGATTTCTCTCCGCTCATTGCACAGAAAGTCGTGATCGCGGTTGCCTTATCCGTTATAAACACGACCCACTGCCTTCTCGTTCCGTTCAAATGGGTTGATATCCTTGTCAACCTTCTTGCAGATTGAGACCCAGTGCAAAGGGCTTGTAATGAAAATTTCAGAGGGCGGAGGCGTATGAAACCGCCGCCCTCAATTGTGAAAAGCGTTTCTGAACTAGAGAGATCTAAGGTTGAGAGCCACCTTCGGGGGTAGGTGTTGGTGACCAACGGCCACCCCTCCCTTGCCAGCTTCCCCCATGGCAGATGCCCATGCCTCCCCCAAAACCGCGCCCGTTTTGGAACATCCATTCCATCCGCGAAAGCATCCAATCCGCTTGTGCCTGCGTGATCACACCTTCGCTGACCATCTTGGTCAAGGCTACTTTCTTTGCTTCCAACCAGAGATCCCTCATTTGTTCATCGGAGATCCCCTTTGCCGCTGCAATCTGCCACAAGGTCTTTCCGGATGCCAGTTCAGCCTTCAGGGCATCAACACTTATGCCCAATTTCGGAGCAATGGCTGCGAGGAAAGTTTCGTGCATTAACCCCATTGAACTACTTTGATACCACCGTCCCATCATACCGCCCCCCTTCCATCGCCCCATTCCAGCGGGACAACCTCCATCGGGAGAGTACCCATTGGGAGGCGTCTGCGTTTGGGCATAGGCGAAACCAACGAGGCCCAACACCAGCACAGCGATAAACGCTCCAATTAAGATCAACATGATATTTTTTAACATGTTTACCTCCAAATTTATTTAGTATACGTTCGTTTGAACTACCCTTAGAATAACAATTCCTTATGAAAAAGCTGTGAAGAGGGAGTGAAAAAAGTATGTTAACAGAATACGCATCAAAGGACTCCGTTGGCGCACGGCAGGGGGAGAATACATTCCTCCATCCAGACGGAGAAAAGGATATCGGGAGATTTTTTCGGAAATGTTATAATCGTTTTTGTGCCTTCTCCATCTGTCGAGCAGCTTTTGCCTATTTTGCAAACCGCAGTCGGTCCAATGATTCTGGTCTCAGGGGTAGGCTTATTGCTGCTCACCATGACCAACCGACTCGGACGGGTGATCGACCGCGGCCGCAGTCTAGCCCAAGAACACCGCACAAACCCCCGAGCCGATCAACAACGTATCCTAAACCAATTGACCATCCTTAACCGCCGCGCTACCCTGATTCGCCTCGCTATTACGCTTGCCTCTCTGAGTGTCCTCCTAGCGGCCATTTTGGTCATCCTGATCTTTTTAACGGCGCTCTTTCAGTGGGAAATCGCCTCCCTGTTGAGCGCTCTCTTCATCGCTTGTATGCTCTCGCTGATCGGCTCATTGGTCGCCTTTATCCGCGACCTCAATTTATCCCTCGATGCTTACCAGTATGACATTCGGGATGTGATGGAGAAAAGGCGCTGGCTCGAACTCAACCGCCGATCTCGCTCATTACCCGATTGACGGCAATCTCATTCTCTGCCAAGCCATGCCCCCACGGTTTTTCCCACAACCCCGCCAAAATCAGTTCTCTTAGTTCGTCCTCCGTTGCCCCTTGGCGCAGCGGGGTTAGTAAATCCACCTCCCCTTCCCTTAGCAAACACAACCGCAGTTTCCCATCAGCAGTCAAGCGCGCCCGCGTACAAAGGGCACAAAACGGCTTTGTTACGGAAGCGATAAACCCCACCTCACCTTTAGCTCCTGGGATGCGATATACACGCGCTTCACCGTCCAAATCACCGTCATAGAGGCTCTCCAAGCGGCCAAAAGCGCCTTCAACCATCCCAAAGACTTCTTCCATGGTAACCAATTGCTGTTGTTGAAATTCCGTCGCTCCCCCTAAGGGCATCATCTCAATAAAGCGTACTTGCCACGGATGATCTAGCGTCAAGCGGGCAAGGTCGACGACATCCTCTTCGTTATAGTTGCGCACCACCACTGCGTTAATTTTGACTGGCGTTAAACCGGCCTCTTCTGCAGCTCGAATCCCCGCCCAGACGTCTTCTAACGCCCCCCAACGGGTGATGGTACGGAATTTTTCCGCTCTCAGCGTATCCAAGCTGATGTTCACCCGCTGCAAACCGGCGTCTTTTAGTTTCTGCGCCATTTTGGGCAGCAGGATGCCATTGGTGGTCATGGTTAGGGTTTTTAACCCATCCATAGCAGCGATGGCGCGCACCAACTCGACCACATTCAACCGCACCGTTGGTTCACCGCCCGTGAGACGAATCTTGTCGAACCCCAAGCGCAGAAACAATTTTGCTAAAAACAGCACTTCTTCATCCTGCATTAAATCGCTATTTGGACGAAAGACCATTTCCTCAGGCATGCAATAGACGCAGCGTAAATTGCAATGGTCTGTCAAACTAATGCGCAAGTAGTGAAGTCTGCGGCCGAATCGATCAATTGCCATGGGTTCTGCCTTTATTTGGATAGTATTACTCTACAATTATACCTCACCTTATTGATTTTATCAGATGTCCAACCAATTGATACCTATTCCGCTCCCCTGTTATCCTTAGTGAAGCCCCTCCTGGCACCAAGCTCAGCCCCACCCGTCTCACCCCAAACGCATTGTCCATCTCCCATCTCACCCCGAAGCATAGCAAGGGGTCTAAATTATCCCATTGCATTTGACACGATAGGTTAGGTTGCGTTCGACATGACATAGCAAGGCTTGGTTCGACATAGGTCAAGAGGGCGTGGAATTGTGACGGCAAGAAAACGACTGACAACTCGTCGTCATTACAGGAGCGCAGTGACTTCTTTTACTGTGTTATTCCGAACGAGCACAGCGCCCCTCTTGTCAATCCGAACGGGCGAGAGCGAGCGAGGAATCTATCCTACACCCTTACCTTGATTACCTTCCTCAGTCAGCGCGCTCATAGAGTGTCCAATTATCCCATAGCCTCGCCACGCGAAAGCCTAACGGCGGAGATGAGGCATAGCGTTGGCTAACCTGATCAAGAGCCTCTGCAGGCTGTCGTTGGACAAGGATATAGCTCACAAACTGAGCTGGAGCATGCAATGCCATTAGAAATTCACTTTCAGCGGGTAGCAAGAATGGAGTTGCATCCCCGCAGCGGGCAACCAAGCGGTAAGCTGCACGATCATCAGCTAAAATTGATTGGGGTGGCAGTTGGCACAACCATTCTGCTGCTTGTATCTCCAGCAAGTCGCCAGTTTGCCTTTCTTGACCAATAATAACTCTCTCCCACACCTTTAGTTCTTCGCTTTGGTAGGGCGAATTGAGGTTAAGCAGCAGATGGAGGATCGCCATCAGGAAAAACACCCATTCCCAACCACGCCCCGTGCGACGAGGTATAGCTGCTACAGCAACCACGGAGTAGGTGGCAATAGCCATCGCCTCATTGTAATTCCAGCCAAACAAGCGCACGGCAGTGATGGTGGCAAAAGGAGCACAATAGGCGGGCAATCGCCTTGGAGCGTAAGCCATTACCAAAACAAAGCTGACGAGATATATCGGGGCGCGCGTGACCTCTTGCAGAGAATAAGCTAAAGTAGGGAAAAAGCCAGCTGAGGTGAGCGTAGTGGAGGTAAACAAAGTATACAAAGGCGCAGTCGGATCGGTTAGAAAACGCCATGGGTCGCCAGTAAAAATCCAATTCAAATACGCCCAAGAGAGAAAGGCAAGCCATGTCGGAAAGCCGACCACTACCACTAAGGTTAAGTCAGCCTGCCATTTCCGTTCCGAGGGCGAGAGCCGCTGCCAGCTGTAGAACAGAGGCGAGGCAAAGGCATAGACAAGGCTAAAAAAAAGGGCATACGCATTGAAATAAAAAGCTAAGCCAAGCATCAGTCCGGAGATAAAACCGCCTAAGGTAATCCCCTCGCGGGTAAAACTCAGAAAGGCAAGCCACGCCAGCAAGAAGAGCAACAAGGTTACCATATCGGTCAAAGATTGAGTGGCGAGATATAAACTTGCAGGGGTGAAAGCTAGGGCACTGATCAGGACAATTTTGGTTATGTTAGAAAACGAAGTGTGATACAAATGGCGCAAGAGCAACCAAGCGACGGCACCACCTGCCAGCGAGGCAAATATCGAAGGAGTAAGGGGATGAAGCCATAAAGCTGTGAGCAAAAAAGGTAACGGTGGATAGGTAAAGCCGATTAGCTCTAAGCGCCTATACTCCACCGCTTGCAGGACTTTAGCAATTAAATGGGCGTGTTGGTTGCTCAAAAAGCCCATCTCTGCCGCTAAAAGGCTTAATCCAAGGAAGGGCAAGGCTAAAAGAAGGCTGAACAACAGATGATGCCACAGACTCAATGTTGGAGCGCTAGAGAACCCAACCTTGCTTCTATGACGCGGGGGATTGATCAAAGGAGCGGAGTTCTCGACTAATGCCATGAATGGTTTTCTCCCAATAGAAGGGACGGGTTAGAAGCTGCCAAAGCGCCTTATAGGAAGCAACCGAGTGCAATATCCAATAAACAGGGTTGAGCAGCGTGTAGAGCAGCAGATGATAATAATGGCGCTTGAAAACAGCCAGCATATTCAAATAGATCATCAGGCCGTTGCCAAAAAGCAAATTAAACAGGCTGATGTAGAGAGTCAGAGGTGGAAACAGGAAGTCCAATGCGCGCGTGCCTGTGAGTAGGTAAAGCAGATAAAAGCTCCAGAGGATAGGCGCCGCTAAAAAGGTCAGCGGTGAACCACCGATCAGCATTAGGAAGCCCGCCGTATTGCGCAAGCCCGCCCGGGTGAGTAAGAGGAGGGGAGAGCGGGTATGCACTAAGACTGTCTGTAAATACCCTTTGATCCAGCGCGACCGTTGGCGAATCCAATTCCACAGGTGATTGTTTGCTTCTTCATAGGTAGTAGAGTTGATTACCCCAACCACATAGCCGTTTGCGGCGGCACGTATACCCAGATCGGCGTCTTCGGTTACGTTAAATGGATCCCAGCCGCCTAGTTGACGTAAGACATCGGTGCGAAAGTGATTGCTGGTGCCTCCCAATGGAATGGGCAGGCGCAGCTTGTCCAAACCGGGTAACATGTAATCGAACCAATAAGAATACTCCAAAGTGAACATGCGCGTTAGGAAGTTCTCATCGTGATTATAGTAGTTGAGCGCTGCCTGAACACACACCAGATTGGGTGGCCCTTTGCGGAAGGCGATGACTGCTTTTTTTAACTGATCGGGGTCAGGACGGTCTTCGGCATCGTAGATCACCAAATATTCGCCGCGAGCGAAAAACAATCCCACATTACAAGCTTTGGGTTTGGTCTGCGGCTGTCCTTTGGGAATGAAAACAAAGGTGACTTGTTGCGGTGGGTTGGCAGCGCGTGCCGCTTCAATCGTTTGGTGATCGTCCTCTTCAAGCAACAGCAATATTTCCAACTTTTCAGGGGGATAATCCAGACGGCGCAAGTTAGCAAGTAAAAGGGGGATGACATTCGCTTCTCGATAGGCAGGAACAAGAATGGTGTAGGTTGGGAGGTCTTCCTCCTGCAAGGCGGCGACTTCTGCCTCGGTGATCGGTTCGATTTGATCATACTTTGCCCCGGCTAATGAAACCCCAAATTTGAAAAGGACACTTCCGAGAAAAGCTACATTTACTAAGAAGTTCAACACAATCAGTGTTTCACGCAGGGAAAAATACAGCCCTAACACCAAGGAGATCAATATCAACGCTAGCGCTAGATATTGCCAAAAGGTTAAGACGGTAAAAGCACATTCGGCAGGGTTGCGATAATATAATCCGTGAACAGCACGGTCGAGGATATGATGGCGAAAGCAGTGACGAATGGCATAGTCAATATCCCATTCCGTGGTCACGTATAGCTCGACTGAAGCCTTGGGTAGGGTTGCACGAATTCGTTCGAGCAGGGCAGGGTTCGGCTTTTCAGCGGTAGCGACCAGCAGTCGGGAACCGCGTCGGGCAAAGGGAAAGAAGCGTTCCCGAACCAAGACTTGTGGATCGAACAATTGAGCTAGCTTTTTATCCAACGAGGTCTGCAGTAAATCGACAAACGGCAGTCCCCAAATCTTAGCCAGCACTTGATACAATTGCTGTCTTTTGACCAGTCCAAGTGCGATCAAGATGCGCCCCAAACGTTCCCCCGTTCGAGCTTGCACGTCGAGGGCGCGTTGGAGTTCCTGTGCTGTAAGCAACCCATCTTGTACCAGTGCCGCTCCTAAGCGAAACGGAGCAGGCACTGAGACAGAAGAGCTGAGCCGAGAATGCGTTTCACTCATGTGCTAGCTGGTTGTCTGCGCACCAATTTCGGATACAGCCAAACGAGAAACCCTAACAGCAACAGCAGACCTGCGCCAAACAGATAAGGACGCAGGCGGTACAACCAAACCGCTGTTGAGGGCTGTAAGGGTTCAACCCGCACCGCGCCGCCGCGTATATCCATGCCAACTCCTTGTGCCATCCCTTCCCCAATGAGGTAAACATCCCCCGCTAAATCATACCAGCCGTTAGCGCTATGTTTCAGGCTGACAATAAGTTGATCCATTAAAGCCTCTTGACCGCTGTTGCTCAGCAATAGGACTTGACGTTTATTGTGTTCAAAAGCCTGAAGCGCAGCGATGGGGTTTTTACTTTCAAAGCGCATCACTTCTTGCCCAGAAATATTGAGCACACGGAAGGGCTGCATCTCAAGGGGAGGTTTGAGAGCGGCGATCTGTGAAGGGTCGCTTTGAACCACAACCCAGTCTTTTGGACTGGTGCTCGCCGCCTGCCAATCAGCCCAGCTCAAGCGAAGAGGTTTCTTGGATGCACGCTGGAGAGCACTAATCAAGTCGGCTGCGCGGCGCAAGTTAGCGGCGGTGAGTGGCTCAATAGTGACCAAAAAGTCGGGAAATAAACTCTGAGGGAAACGCAGAAAACCAGGACCTAAATTTTGTCCCTCATCGAACTGAAGGTAAGAGCTTTCCCAAAGTTGAGCTGTGAAGGGACGAATACCAATGCGACACTCACCTTCCCGCGGTGTGTAATCGAAGCGGACGGTCAGCGTGTTTTCGCGCCTTAGAACAGTGTCTGGCAAAGATAGGTAGAGGTCAAAGTCGGTTCTGGTAGTTAATAGTTCGGAATGAACCTGCGCCCCATTGAAGAGCACGCTCAGATTGGCGCTAGCGAGGGCTTCGACCGGGGTATGTGCGCCTACCAAACGGACACGCAAATTACGGATGGAGCCACCAAGATCGGCTTGGGAGAAGGCAAAAGAGATATCCATTCGTCCCACACCACTTACTTGCTGGAGAGAATAGCCCAAATCGGACAGAGTGATCGTCCTAGCGTTCACCTGGGTGGGGTCTTTCCATTCTAAAACCTCTACTTGGCGGTCAACCGCTAGTTGGTTAAAATGACCGCTCAGCCAAGCGCTGTGAATTGAGAGAGCATTTCCTTCCCCTTGCACAATTAACGTAGGTAGGGGGGAGTCGTCTTGCAGGATAATACCAGCTTGGGGGTGAGTGCGTAGAATAATTCGCCGCGCCAACGGCTGACCGCGCATTGCTTCGGGGATGTCAGCTGAGTCGCTAATAAACAGGGAAAATGGTTGATTGGCATAGCGCGTTGTGAGGAAAGCTACTAAACGGAGCGCGGCTTCGGCTTGACTAGGGGTG
>CAKZNJ010000017.1 GCA_937129505.1 uncultured Anaerolineae bacterium
CAAAGGCGAGGAAGAGCCAGATTTGGATGTACGCCGGGATATTATTCTGTGCGACCAGCTCTGGCAAGGAGAACGTGCCGCCCTGGATACCCAACCATAGAATGGCGAGCAGCATCAGGATTGACCCCGCCATTGTATAAAGGAAAAACTTGATTGCCGCATACATCCGCCGTGGACCTCCCCAAATGCCGATCAGAAAATACATCGGCACCAGGGTAAATTCCCAAAAGATGTAGAACAAGAACAAATCTAACGCTAAAAAGACGCCTACCATCCCCACTTCTAAGAGCAGGAAAAAGATCATAAATTCTTTTACCCGTTCTTCTACTGCTGTCCAGGTGCTGAGAATCGAAATGGGGGTGAGGAAGGTTGTCAGCAATACCAGCAGAATCGATAAACCGTCAATGCCGAGGTGGTAAGCAATATCCCATCCCGCCACTTGGATCCAAACGCGGCGGATGACCAATTGTAGATCAGGATTGTTGGGCTGGAATTGAGCCAAGACAACCAGAGAAACGATGAATGTCGCAAGGGATACGCTCAGCGCGACCCAGCGGATGATCTCTTTTTGCTCCTCGCGCAGGAAAAGGATGATCAAAACGCCGATAAAGGGCAAAAAGGTAACCAATGTGAGAGGATGAAAGATTGAGTCCATACACTACCTCAGGGCAAAGATCAGATAGCTCATGATCGCAACCACACCGACAAACACTGCCAAGGCGTAATTGCGCACATAACCAGTTTGGAAGCGGCGCAAATAAGCGGCGCCCGTTTGGGTTAGCGTTGCCAATCCATTGGCAATGCCGTCGATAATACCCAAATCGATCGGTTGGGCAAGGAAAACCGTCAAGCGTTTGAAGCTGGCCGCCAGAATTGCGTCGTGGAACCAATCATGCCAGAAGCGCCAATCTACCTGCTCGGCAAGCCAGCGGGAAAATGACTTGTAAGGATTGACAAAAAACGCCCAATACAACTCATCCACCCAATACTTGCTTTTCAAAACGGTAAAGATGGGCTTTAAGGTCACTTCGAGCGGATCGGTGTAGGGCGATTTTTCCTTTTGCAATGTTTCTCCCCAGCGTTGATAGACCAGCCAGCCCAGGGCAATCGCCAGCAGCGCCACCACCGTGGAAACCGCTGCCACTTCCAGACTGAATTGGGGCAATTCCACCCCTTTTTTGACCGCTGGTGCATGGTGGATGGTGTGTTCCAGCCAATGTCCAAAGGTGTGAATGCCCGGCAGGTTCAATGCCCCGCCGAAAGCCGATAAGAATGCTAAGATGATCAACGGCACTGTGATGAGCCTTGGGCTTTCGGTAGCCAAAGCAGCCGCCTCCGTGCGCGGTCTGCCGAAGAAGACCAAAATTACCTGTCGCGCCATATAAAAGGCAGTGAAGAAGGCCGCAATCGAAAGCAGGGTATAAAGACGGACATCCTTGTAGCTGGCTTTGAGCAAAATCTCGTCTTTGGACCAAAAGCCTGCCAACGGCACAATGCCCGCCAAGGCTAGCGCACCGATTAAGTACACCCAGAAGGTGGTGGGCATGCGCTCGCGCAAGCCGCCCATGTTGCGCATATCCTGGGGGTCGAGATGGTGATGGCTAGCATGTTTGCCTTTGTGGTGATGTTCGGCTTCGTGCAGTCCACGTTCCACGCCTTGGATGACCGAGCCAGAAGATAGAAACAACAAGGCTTTGAAGAAGGCATGGGTGACCAGATGGAACATGCCTGGCACATAAGCCCCCATTCCCACGGCAGCGACCATAAAGCCTAACTGGCTGATGGTTGAGTAGGCAAGAACTTTCTTGATATCAAACTGCGCCACAGCAATCGTAGCGGCGAAGAGAGCGGTGAGCGTGCCGACCCATGCCACCAAGCTTTGCGCTTGGGGTACAACAGCGTAAAGCGGGTGGG
>CAKZNJ010000018.1 GCA_937129505.1 uncultured Anaerolineae bacterium
AAAACCCAGTGGGGAATATAATTCAATAACCGGATTGTGGACTGTTGGGAATTTGCAAAAGGATCAGACCAAGACTCTGGTTATTACGGCGACGGTGAAAGATGGAAGCTGCGGGCAGGTGTACACCAACACCGTGCAGGGGCTTACTTCAGATTTAGCCGACCCGATTTCAGCGGACAATGTAGGTTCGATAACGATGACCGTTAAGAACACTTGCGTGGTTGGAGTGGTTCAACGGACAGATAACAACAGTTTCATTCCTAATGCCAAAGTGCAAATCAAGGATAGTGGTAATCATATTTACACGACAACTACCTCCGCCAGCGGGGTATTTACCTTTGCGAACTTGACCACACAACCCTTGTTGGCGGGAACAGCGACCTTAACCGGCTCTGCAGTCGGATATCGTCAAAGGACAGTCTCAAGTAACCTTTTGGTGGATGTTATCAATCGGCCGGTTATTCGGTTAGATCCGATTGCTGAATTAAATCTCCAAAAGACGGATAGAACTCTGTATATTGTGCCGGGAGAGACAATCACTTATACCATTCCTATCACCAATCTAGGAGCCATTAGTGCTAGAAATCTGGTCATTAGCGACGTTCTGGACAGTCAGTTGACGTTTATAACCTATACATTACGGGATCGGAATGGCAGAATTCCACACACCTTTCCGAGTCCTGTGAATCGAGTTTATACCTGGACTCTTTCCTCCGCATATCAACTCACAGAGACCGAAAAACTAACGCTTGCGATTCGCGTCAAGCTCAGCGATCCCCTTGCAAGCGGAACGAATCAAATTGACAACAAAGTATCTTTACGCTATCTGGAGGATAGCTCTTCTCGAGTCATAAAAACTGCGACGGATTTTTCCTACACACCCAATTTCGAGATCGTCCAATCGAGCGTTAGTCCTACTGAGGCGAAGATAAACGAACGATTCACTTTTACCTTTCGGGTTTATAATCGTCAACCGCAAGTTCCGGCAGCCAATGTGGTTTTCACCAATACCTTTCCGAGCTATTTGAGCTTTGTTTCCAGCAGCCCGGCAGGAAATTACAACAGCAGCAGTCGTGTCTTCTCGGTGGATTTAGGGTCGATCTCGCCTACCTCATATAAAGATGTGCAGGTGGTTATGGCTGTGAACAACGTGGCTTCTTCTACGCAAACCTTGAACAACACCGCTACGGCGCGTTTCGAACATGGCGGAAAGCGACAGTGGCGCAGTTCAAACACAGTTCAATACCGCATCCTTGGTTCATCGACCCTGCCCGGCACAGGCTTTGCGCCGCCGACCAAAGAGCTAATGGATTTGCCACTAGCTTTCTGGGTTGCAATCTGTATTGGCTTCTTTTTGTTGGCAGGTGGATTGGGCGGAATAGCCTATAGTTTGATCCGGGGCAGCTCCCCATGGTCAGGGTGGGCGCGTCAGATGGGCATCTTGGTTGCCTTGTTCAGCCTGTTCTTTTTCGGCGGCGCCTATCTTTTGCAGCGCCCTGCTCTGCCCTCATTGCCAGTCCCAGAGCTGCCTCCGGCAACCCTGCTGCCCTCTCCTCAACCTACGCAACCCTCCTTCCCCCCGCCAGAGTGGTGGGATGCCCAGCATGACCAGTTGCCCGATTACCCGGTGCCCACGCCGACTCTGACGGCTGACCAAGCAAGCGACAAGCTGGATGACTCTCCGCCGACCCGCTTGCAGATTCCCAAGCTAGGGGTAGATGCGGTTGTCAAATATGTGCCTTTTGACGGCTTCACCTGGTTGATCTCCGGTTTGCAAAACGAGATTGCATGGATGGGCAGCACGTCCTGGCCCGGTCTAGGCAGTAATACGGGCCTGGCTGGACATGTCACGCTGAGAAACGGCGCCGATGGCCCCTTCCGTTATTTGGAAACTTTGCGGCAGGGGGATGAAATTCGCCTATACACCCAAAAGGGACTGTATCTCTATCGGGTTGAAAAAATTTTTGTAGTCCGGGACGACGATTTTTCGATTGTTCAACCGACTGAGAAGGCGATCTTGACCTTGATTACCTGCACGGGTTGGAATAACGATTTCGGGCATTATCTCGAGCGGCTGGTTGTCCAAGCGGGGTTAGAGAGCTCTCAACCGTTGAGCGGCGTGCCTCCGATGTGGTTCCCGGTTTGGGGTGTATGGCAGGTGAGCGCTAAGTAGCGGTCCTTAGAGAGGAGCTGTGGATATCCTCGTTGGTTGAGGGGCAGGCGAGGGGGAGGGGAGAAACTTGTTTGCCTTTGCGCAGTTGGGTGCACCCGCATTTCCAGAATAAGCAGCCTGCGACTGTAACATTTTTCCCTTTAATTCGTTTTTAATAAATAGAAATAACTTATTTTGTTTCATCACGAAGTAGGCTGGCAAGGAAGTCAGCCTACTGATTTGGTTTATCTTGGATTATCTAGGGAAAACGGTAACATGACCAGAACAGACTACACCGCCGGACGCGTTTATCGAATCCTTTACGGCGATGATGATCCCGACATGCAAACCTTGGTCGAGTTGATCCTAAGGCGAGCGGGGATGCGAGTTGTGCTTGCCAACAATGGTCAAGAGGCTTTAGATGCTTGGCGTCGGGATCATTTTGACGGTGTTGTGTTAGACGTGATGATGCCCGTTATCGATGGCTTGGAAATTTGCCGGCGCATCCGTCGCCTTTCGAACGTGCCTATCCTGCTCTTGACCGCTCGCGGTCAAGAAGACGAAGTGGTGGACGGTTTACAAGCAGGGGCAGATGATTATATCGTCAAACCGATTCGGCAAAAGGAGTTTCTAGCCCGCTTGAACGTGGCGCTGAAAAGAGCTGAGAGAATGCAGGAACAGGAAGCTCGGCCGATACAATATCAAGATTTGGTGATCTACCCTCAACGCCGCACCGTTACCTATCGGGGACGGCGCCTCGACCTGAGCCCGTTGGAATACCATCTCTTGGTCTATTTAGCAAAGAAATCCGAAGCTGTGGTAACCAAACGAGAGTTGTTTGATAATGTTTGGGGGTTTAGCTCGGAAATGGGTTCGGGGTACGT
>CAKZNJ010000019.1 GCA_937129505.1 uncultured Anaerolineae bacterium
CGAGATTGGTCAGAAGAAATTCTTTTTGTCGCTCTAGGTCCTGGAAGCTCTGCACCTCCTCGATGGTAGCCTTAAGATTTTCAGCCAGTTGTTCGAATTGGCGGATGCGTCCTTCGATTGCTGAAGCTTTCTCTTGGCGTATTTTTTCGCTTTCCGTAGAAAGATTCGTGTATTGAGAGAGCTTCTTTTGATAATCATAGAGCGCAGCTAAACCTGCTCGCACATCCATGCTCTTGATCTCAGCGATAATGGGTTTTTCTTTCTCTTTTTGCTTGAGCTCTTGATAGCGTTCTTCAAGTTCTTCTAGGGTTTCTTTAACTTTCGTGGTGAAATGCGGATATTGTTTTAGGTCTTTCAGCACACCGCTCAGCCTGAAATGATATTCTTTATAATCGGTGAGGTCTTTCAGGTTTGAGTAAGAGGTGCAAAAGGTATTCAGTTCTTTTTCTAAACGCTCTTCCCACTGCTGATGGAGGACGTCTGGGCTGGGTTGGTCGGGGGTGACGAGCTCTGGGTATTGAAAGCCGTCTAACTCTTTGCGTATTGCAAGCAATTTGTCAAAGTTTGCTTCTTTGAACTGACCGCTCCATCCTTGCACTTGCTCGTCATAGTGCTTCGCACGATCTAAGGCTTCTCGCAAGCGCGGCGCGTAAGATTGAATCTCGACGCTGATTGCAGTAGGCAGATTGGGGTTCTGGGCATCTTGCTCGATTTTAGTGAGTGCGGTTTGCGCCGCCTTAATCGCAAAGGGCTGGTTTTGCTTGATTTGCTCGATGACTGCTTTCGTCTCCCCGAACATTTCGTCAGGGTTAAGGTGAGTGATATACAATGGTTTACTAGCACAGATGTGATCTAAAAAAGTATGAGGGTTTTTCTTCTCTTCAAAAAATTCTTTTAATCCTTCCAGCCTGACAATCGAACCGCCTAAAGAAAGACGAATTTCAAACTGGCGATAACCGATCCAAGCAATGAATAAGAGAGTGAGGGTGAAGGGATCATGCCCATAGGGAGGGTTGAGTAATTCGATCAAAACCCTTGCGGCGCGCACTTCGTTGCAACCAGGGGGAAAGCTGTCTTCTAGAAGATTCCAAGCTTCGAGCAGCTTCGGGTGACGAGGCGGTTGAATCTTATGAGTTTGACTGGAGAGCAAGCCCCATTCGCTAACCAGAAAGGTCGTAATCAGCTGCTTTTGAATATCATGGCTTCTTAATGTTGCCAGACTACCACCCACCTCGTCGCTAAACAAACCGAGGGTTACATTCATAACCGCTTTGCCCAAATTGGTAGAGCCCTTTTTTTGGATAGGGTATTGATTATAGAAATGTAGCCGGTAGGGGTAAGCTTGAGCATAGCATTGCGAGACAACAGCTTGTAAGCTATGGTTGTTGAGCATTTGCACGGCAGCGCGGTACGGCGCAGGGATAGCGTACTCAACAAAGCTGCGGGGGATTTGAGCAAAGCCCTCTTGCCCTCCAGTCAATTCATTAATACGAGTGTGAAAATCTGCCTCAGCTTCAGCCAGCTCTTGTTGATAGAGGACATTTCCGAGTTTTTCCCGCTCATCATTCCCTAAGGTCCTAAGCGCTTTGAGACGCCGCGCGCAGGCTAAGAGTTCTGGTAAAGGATTCTTGGGCAAAACAACCACCAGCGGCAGGGGGTGCCTCTGCCCTTGGACCGCTTGATCTAAGAGGCTCTGCGCTTCCTGGCGCAATGTCTTCTTTTCATCTTCGTTTTGGGCGACCAACCAGACGACCACCCCACGAGGGCTTTCTAAAATTCCGTATGAACCCGCTCGATTAGGTGTCAGCAAGTCTTTCAGCTTCTCTGCGGTAAAATAATCCTTTGTCAGAACGACTTGACGCGGCTGCCAGTCAGATTGGTAACCAAAACCAGAGACCGGCTCGCTCAACTCTAAAGCAGGCAGAGATTGGGCGATGTCATCAATGAGCTGATCATCGATCGCAATCTTTTCGATGGCGTCTTTGATCATTTGATCCATTTCAGGGTAGCGGACTGATTCTAGCCAGAGTGAAAATATCTTATGAAGCGGATCGAATTTAATGACTTTTTGCTTAGCCAAATCATCGAGGGTGGTTTTGACCTCGTCCGCATCTAAACCGCACAGATGAGATACCAGCTCTAGCTGATCGCGGGCTGCTGCCTTGAGACCAACCGCCTCTTGCAGCAACAAGGCTTGTAAGACTTTACGATGGCTGTCGGAGATATGGGTTAGCGAGGAGGACTTCAAAGCCCTCTGATAAGCTAGATACCATTTTTTGGAAATTTGCTCCCCGAAGAAATCCACCAGCGCAATGGGGTAGATAAAATTAGGTTTCCCATTGGGCAACTGTACATTTTCCTCAGCCAGGCTTTCCGAGGCATGGCGGACGAATTGCAGGGCGGTGCGTGGACTCTCACTCGTTCCAGGTTCAAAGTTGTGCACCGCCAGAATGGCGGTCGCCAATGGATGCAACGGGAAACAGCCTTTCGCCACTTTCTGAGAGAAAGTCTCAGGATTCCACTTCAGATCATTGTT
>CAKZNJ010000020.1 GCA_937129505.1 uncultured Anaerolineae bacterium
CAAACCTTGCTTCCCTTAGAGCAGATGAATCTACTGCTAATTGAGCAGCCGTTGGATGAAGAGGATTTGTGGGATCATCATCTCTTACAAAAGCAGTTCGCTACTCCCATGTGTTTGGATGAGAGCATTCTTTCCCTTCGCCACGCAAGGCAGGCTTTAGAAATGCAGGCGTGTCGCGTGATTAATATCAAACCGGGACGGGTTGGGGGGCTATCCGAGGCGGTTGCGATTCATGATCATTGTCTGGCAGCGGGAATCCCGGTCTGGTGTGGGGGGATGTTGGAGACTGGTGTAGGGCGAGCATCGAATTTAGCTCTAGCAAGTTTAAAAGGTTTTACGCTGCCGGGTGACATTTCGGCGACAGACCGTTACTATGAGGAAGACATCACCCAAGAGCGTTTTAGCCTTAATTCCGATAGCACCATCGATGTCCCCAACCAGGTGGGTTTAGGGGTGACTCTGGACTTTAAAGCCCTAAAAAAGTACCGAATCAACGCCTTTTCCTCTCGGGATCTTGTAAAATAAATTGCATTCTCTACCTCCTTAAGCTATACTATTTATAAGAAACGGAGGAAGTCATGCGCATTTATGATATTACTCTAACGTTATCTCCCGAGATGCCCACTTGGCCGGGCGATCCGAAATTCTTTATGGAACGGTTTGACAAAATCGAGGCGGGCGATAACACCAATACAACACGGATCGAAATGAGTGTGCATACCGGCACTCATGTGGATGCGCCTTATCACTTTATTAACCACGGCAAGGGAGCAGAGCAACTCTCCCTGAAAATTCTCACCGGGCGAGTATATGTTCTGCACATGCCTGATGTTTCTGTTATCACTGCCGCCCAGTTGGAAAAGGCGGAAATACCACCACGAACGCGCCGGTTGTTAATTCGCACCAAGAACAGTGAATATTGGGCAAGGGGTGTCCAAGAATTTCAAACCGATTTTGTGGGATTGACTGCCGACGCAGCAGAATATTTGGTCAAGCGTGGGGTCAAATTGGTGGGAGTGGATTATCTCTCGGTTGCGCCGTACAAGCAGAGTCGCCCTACTCATGAGATTCTGTTGCGTGCCAATGTCATCATCGTTGAAGGGTTGAACTTAGCGGAAGTAACACAGGGACGGTATATGCTATACTGTTTGCCACTTAAGATAAAAGGTTGTGATGGAGCGCCTGCCAGAGTTATTTTGATCGGCGTCTAAGCTGATCGGCGATGAACTACCTTCGAGTTCGTTGGCTGTTTTTGTGGTTGCTGATATTGGCGGTACCTGCTTGTCAGCCGCCCTCGGTTCGTGTTTCACAAGAGGAGGTCAAGATGAGTATTGAGATCTTCAGCACCGCTTTCGCCCATAATGGGATCATACCTAAACGGCATACCTGTGATGGGGAAAACCTCTCTCCCCCTCTATTTTGGAAAAATCTGGTCGCCGAGACCAAATCTCTCGCTCTCATTGTAGATGATCCCGATGCCCCAATGGGCACTTTTGTTCATTGGGTAATTTTTAACATTCCGCCTGGGGTCACCGAGTTCGCCGAAGGTGAGAAGGGGATTGGTGTAGAGGGGATCAATGATTTTCGTAAAGTCGGATATGGGGGCCCCTGTCCACCTCGCAGCAGTACGCACCGCTATTTCTTCAAGATTTATGCGCTGGATACCAAGTTGAATTTGGATACTAAGGCGACCAAGGCAGATGTCGAGAAAGCCATGCAAGGCCATATCTTAGCCCAAGGTGAATTAGTTG
>CAKZNJ010000021.1 GCA_937129505.1 uncultured Anaerolineae bacterium
GGTCTGGGATATAGAAGAGTTCGTCATCGGTCGTGCTATTATTTTGGGCAATGAAGGAAACAAAAACCGACTCGCCAATACCCACAGCCTTTAGTTGTGAGATAATCCATGGTGCAAGAGAAGAAAGATGGATTTCTTGCTCGGTCATAGAAGGACAACCAGTAGCTAGACAGAAAGACGCAAACAGTCTGCCGGAAGAAAATTTCTTAATCACATATACTTTTTCAGGGGTCTGAGCGGTTGTGATATCGAGGGCTTCGCCAGGGGAGTCATAACCGAGTGTCCACCCCTGATTCATATCTCCTGACGGGGTAGTGGTTGCGTTGCTGTTGTAGCGGATAGTATAAGTCCCGCTGAGATTTTTCTTCTCCACCCAAGTGACATGTAATTTGTTTGCTGAGTCAATCGTTACTTGGAGGTTCTGGAGGGAACTATCGGCTTCGACGTAATCTGCAACCTTCATCTGGGGTGAGAAAGTTGGCGATAATTGTCGATAATACAAACTGCCGTAGCCGGGATAAACTATGTACACAGTATTGCCACGGGCAACTACTCGGACGATCAAGGGGGTGGTATAGAGACTACCAGTATAAAGGGGATTGCAGACGATTGAGGCGCTTCCAGCAGGGATAGCGACAAAACACACCCTCGGCTGTCCTGTCGGAGGCGGAGACTCGGATCTCGAAAACCATACCAAGTAAGCCATTCCATTATCTGTTACGGCAATATCGGGAGAGGCTGCGTTGTTGTCTTGATAGGACGCAATCTCAATTCGCTCGCCAAAGCGGGTCCGCCAATAGTGCAAATGCTTCGTACTTCCTTGTTGTTCCAGCCAGATCACACTTTTCCGCCCGTTCGGTTCAATGGCTATTCCCAGCGGATTATCTACATTGGTCAGATTGAAGCCGGTGTTGGAAATCAGAGGGGTAGGGGGAAAAATGCCAGTTATACAAGCTGTAAGGGTAAATATCCCCACGCCGACAAATAACAAAACTCTCTTGATCATGCGGTTCACCTCCTTGGCTAGACAACCATACGGACTTTGTCTCAAAAAGGTCTTTCTCCGGTGGTGCGGTAACGATAAGAGAGGGCTTGAGTCCACGAAATGAAATTTGAGCCACCAATAAAAGGATCATACCTTGGTAAAATATGCCCCCTTTTGATAGTGAGAAGTAAACCCCCTAAGATCATAGACCAAAATCCAACGCTATTTTCTAAGAATATGGTGAGAAAAGTTAACTTTATGACTCGATAGATTTCAATAAGTTTGTCCCAGTCAATCTGCTCTTTGCATGAAACAAAGATGTCTCACCGGCTAAAAGGCAAATGCTTGGCGAGCTATCCTATCCCTCTGCTTTGCGGCTGATAAAGAAGGTATAAACACCCTGTGGACAACGGGGATCGGCTTGGTAATATGGTTGGACGATGCGGCGGGTGAGAGCAAGATTCCAGCGATAGGGGGCGAGAATCCACCGCCCGGTTAGCCACTTGGTAATTAAGGCGGGTAAGCCGAAGTAATGTCCCCATTCGACAATCGCAAGGGTGGAGGGGGGCAAATAATGCCACCATTCAAGCAATTCAAACCCTGTCTCTTCCAGTCTCTTTTGCCAAATTTCGGGAGGGTCGCAGTGAATATGGCGGGAAATACGGTTAAAAAAATGTCGATAGACCTCCCCCAACTTTTCTAGGTGAAGGCGGTTGAGCAGGTTTCCAATGGATAGTCCTCCCAGAAATTGATGGTTGGGCACACAAAAGTAAAAGGGTGCGCCCTTTTTGAGGACGCGATGGATTTCTCGCAGGACGGCGTCGACATGGGGGATATGTTCTAACACGGAGTTGCTTACAGCACTGGCAAAGAAATGGTCTGCAAAGGGGAGTTTGCCTCCATCCGCTTGCGTCAATAGCAGATAGGCACGGCGTTTTTTTGCTTCGACAAGAGGAGCGTGCCAAGGGTCAACTCCCACCTCAAGGTTGCGGTCGAAGGTCACACTGGCGAAGTGCCCATCCCCGCAACCCAAATCGAGCGTTGGCGCCGGCAAGGGCAACCCTTGGTAAAAACGCGCTTCAATTGCCCGCACCAATGATCGAAAGTAGGGCAACTCGCGCAAATGGTATTCGAGATAATCCTTTTGCGTTGAAAGGGGTTTTATCTCATTCATAGGTTAATTGTGTGCCGAGCGAGAACGAAGCTGCTCAAAGATTTTCTCATACCGGGCTGCGATTGCTCGAGGATCATGTTGATGCAAGATGGATTTAGGGTCTTTGCGAAAGTTCAGGGGATATTCGAGAATCTCGATAATTGCCTGAGCTAGTGCAGAGGCGTCATGTACAGGGATGACCTTTCCCATCCCACTGTTGAGAACAGGTTGACGAACGCCGGGTAAATCACTGGCTACGACGGGAGTGCCACAAATCATTGATTCGACTTGAACCATGCCGTATGACTCTGTACTGTTGGTGCTGGGAAGGGCGGTTACCTCTGCCACTCGGAGAAAGGCAGCGAAGTCCTTAGGCGCTAAGATGCCGACAAATTGCCAATGTTCGCCGAGCTGTTTGATCGAGGGGGCTAACTTTGCTGCGTATGCTTCTTCGCCGAGTACATTTTGGTATTGACCAACAAACAGCACCTTCGCAGTTGGATAGCGATTTAGGATTAAGGGCATCGCTTCCACCAGCGTTTCGACTCCTTTTTCGGCGGCAAGGCGCGCTGCCATGCCGATCACCCGATCGGTGGGTTGGAGGTTGAATCGTTGCCGAAATGCCGCAACATCGGACTCGCGAACCTCGGCAACTGTAATCGGCGGTGGGATTGCCATTACCTTGGGGAGGTAACGAGCCAGAAAGGAGGAATGTTCGGCGTAGTCTCTGGTGTTGGTAACAATCTGATCGGCTGCTCGTGCAGTAATGTGATTGGCGAGGTTGGAAGCAAGATTGGCTAAGCTGTGGATAAAGCCGCGGGGCAGACGCAGATCACAATGGTAGGTCAGGACGACGGGTTTGCGGAAAAGGTGTGCCACCAGCGATAGCGGCGCAGCATCCAGTTGGGGGACATGCAGGTTGACTCCGTCGACCTGTGGAATCAGCCTAAACGCCCATAATGGCATGGAAGGCATGATGACCCCTTTGCTGATGCGAAACCAGACGGGCAAGCGGCGTACTTGCACACCGTCTAATTTTTCGAGCGCGGGTAAAGAGCGGTCATACCGAGAAGTGAGGACGGTTACTTGATGACCGCGCTCAGCCAAAGCTAAGGCAAGGCGTTCAGCGTAGATGGTCAGACCGGAGTAGTGCGGTCGGTAGTAGGTCAGGGCAATCAACAGGCGCATGTTACCTATCCTGGAGAGGCTTCGCGATCTCTCTGAGCAATTCTGGTTTGCCTGTATAGGTTTAGCAAAGATTCGCCATCTTGGGCTAGGGCTAGCGCTCCAATGATGCCGGTGATCAATACTTGGGAGAGATGAGCAGTTACTGCGAAAGCCAAGGCGGTCGAGGGGTCTAAACCAAAGGCGCTTAATGCTCCAACCGCAGCCATCTCCACCACCCCAACCGAAGCGGGAGAAGAGGGGGCGGCTACCCCCAACGAGATGACTCCTAAACTGAAAATTGACCATAGCAACTGTGCTTGAGGGAAAAAAGCGCTGATAAAAAGGTGATATTGTAAGATCCCAACCCCCCAATTCAGGATGACAAAGCTGCTGACAAGAAGAAAGCGCCGCCAATCTGTCAGTGTACTCAGACCTTGCAGGAAGGCTTCCAAGGCAGTGTGACCAAACCGATTAAGAAAGGCGAATCGCTTTTGAAAGAAATTTAAGAGCCTCAGAACAAAATTTGGGTAACGGGCAATAACATACAAGCCACCGATCATGAATAAGACGAAGATTGCAACGCCAACCGAGGCTTGGCGTGCCCATTCCACGCCCACGACGAAAGGTAACGTGCTAAACAGTAAAACGATTGCCATGAGCAGGTCAAAAGTTCGCTCGAGCACGATAGTTGAGAGCACGAAGAAGAGGCGCATCTGAGCTTTTCTGCTGAGAAGAAAAGCCCGTCCTAGTTCGCCCAATCGGAAAGGCAGTAGGTTGTTGAGCAGATATCCTTGATTTACGGCGCGAAAGACCAGCCAGAAGGAAGCCCTCTCCTGCAGCAAAGTGCGCCAGACCAAGCCACGCACCGCAAGCCAAACGATTGAGAGCAAAATTGCCAAGCCAATTCGACCGTAATCCGCAAGCTGTAAGGCGCGCCAGAATTGCTCCCAATCGGTAAAGTAGGCGAGGAACCCCAAACAGATCAAACTGATCAAAACGCCGATCCAAAAGCGGCGTTTCTCTCCCAAAGAAGGGGAATCGGGAGAAGGGGAAGAGACATTCATGCTATGTTTATCGGAATTGATCTTATTCCTCCCCGTGCCGTAAGACGGCGAAAAATGCTTCTTGAGGGATTTCTACACTCCCGATCATTTTGAGGCGTTTTTTCCCCCGTTTTTGTTTTTCGAGCAATTTCTTCTTGCGGGTGATGTCACCTCCATAACATTTGGCGAGGACATCCTTTCGTAGTGCTTTCACGTTAGCCCGCGAGATCACTCGACCGGCGGCATAGGCTTGAATCGGCACAACGAAAAGTTGGCGCGGGATGATGTCCTTAAGTTTGGAGATAATCGCTTGCCCTTTATGATAGGCATCCTTGCGATGGACGATGGTGGCAAAAGCATCTACCGGCTCATCGTTGACGAGAATTTCTAGTTTGACCAGATCGTCGGGGCGGTATTCTTTGAAGTGATAATCCATTGAGGCATACCCGCGCGTGCGAGCTTTTAGTTGATCGAAGAAATCGACAATGATTTGAGATAAGGGGATTTCAAAGACCATCTGAACGCGGTTAGGAGCAGGGTATTCTTGTTGGATAAAGATGCCATGTCGTTTGGTCACCAGATCCATCACCGCTCCGTAATATTCGGTCGGCGTGATGATCTCCAGTGTCATCCAGGGTTCGCGGATTTCTTGAATTTGAGCTTCATCGGGTAGTTCGGCAGGGGAGTGAATGCGTAAAAGTTCTCCGGTGCGTAAAACCACTTCGTATTCGACCGACGGGGCGGTGACCACGATATCTAAGTCGTATTCACGTTCTAGACGCTCTTGGATGATCTCCATGTGAAACATCACCAGAAAACCACAG
>CAKZNJ010000022.1 GCA_937129505.1 uncultured Anaerolineae bacterium
GATACGTTATCCTTAATGACTCAAGCCTGCGCAGGAGTTGGCTATGCACACCGCGCTGGCATCGTTCACTGTGACATCAAATCACAAAACTTCATTATCACTCCAGACCGCCGCTTGAAAGTCACTGACTTTGGCATTGCCCGCGCCTTAGCTTCCATTCACCCCGAAGAGAGAAGCGAGGTCGTCTGGGGATCGCCGCAATATTTCTCCCCCGAACAAGCAGCCGGCTTAGCACCTTCTCCCGCTTCAGATGTCTATTCACTCGGGGTGGTTGCTTATGAAATGTTGACTGGTCAGCTTCCCTTCCAAGCCGCCAGTGCCGAAGAGCTAGCCCGAATGCATCGTGAAGACCCCCCTCCTCCACCAAGCCGTTATAATCCGGCTATCCCTCCGACACTGGAGTTAGTTATTCTAAAAATCCTTTCCAAAGAACCTTCTGCCCGTTATAGAACGGCGGACCAATTAGGACGGATATTGGTTAGCGTTCAAAATGAACTATACGGCAAGGTACCCTCCTCTCCGAGTGACTCCCAAAAAAACAGCGCTTCCTCTGTCAGTCAAACGGTCAATCCTACTCCTACTGCGACCATTGCCCCTCCCACCTTCGAGTCGCGCCCCACGCGCATCCCTACCTCCCCACCTTCATCCCTTGAAGAAGCCAATCCAATTCAGATAGATTGGATCACGATTTTCTTAGGATTAATCACCGTTTTGGCTGTGGGTGGCTTGATTCCCTTGTGGATTTGGGTGTATTTTTTATATCAATAACGCCAATTCGGGATAAGAATATTCCGCTCAAGTTTCCACAGAGAACGGTGAGTTTCCATCGGGTTGTCTCTGCGTTCTCGGCTTGCTCAGCGGTTATGTTCCTTATCTCGAACTGATGTTCAATAAAGCAGAGCCACAGAGAGAAGACTTGTCAGAAAGCGTATCCAAGAGTATCATTACAGGAGCGAGGCGAAAATAAAAATCACGGCAATCGCCGCGATTTTTATCTAAAATCAATGACGAGCTATTAAATGCAAAGTTCACTCGCTTTTCGCCAGCGTGCGAATGCACTTCGCACACAACACTTTTCGTACCTTCTTGCTACCCTCATAAAGGCTTACAACCTGCAAATTGGGGCGAAAGGTGCGATTTGTGGCTTTTTTCGACCAAGGTCGGTTTTGCCCAAATACGGTTTTCTTTCCGCAATGTTCACATTTAGCCATAAGATCACTTCCTATCTGATAAACTTAATGCCTTGCCTTTCCAGAACAGGCGAAGTTTACCACAATTCGTATCTATTGACAAGTTCGATGGTTAATAAATCCAGAGGTAGCGTATGACAAAAGAAGTTCTTCCACTTGGCACGATTTATGTTTCTCCGCGCGTAATCGCCACCATCGCCTATCAGGCGGCGTTGCAATCCTACGGGGTGGTTGGGCTCGCCCACAAAAATTTTATCAACGGGGTCAGCCAAAAATTGGTCAGAGACCCTTTACACGGCGTTGATGTCAGTTATGACGGAGTCGAAATCCGCATCGATATTTATATTATTGTTGAATACGGCACGCGGATCTCTGCTGTAGCTTCCAGTGTTCGCGATACGGTCCGTTACCAAGTCGAGAAAGCTTTAGGATTACCCGTTTCGTGTGTGAATGTACATGTCCGCGGTCTGCGCATTAGCGAAGAAGACTAAAGGTGAAGCAGTGAATATCGA
>CAKZNJ010000023.1 GCA_937129505.1 uncultured Anaerolineae bacterium
TGTCATCACAGGTATCGGTGCTACCACCCTAGAGGAGGCTTTTGCCATGCCTGCCCGATCGGTACCGAACGAGTCAAAACCTGCACAACCCATCCCTCAGCCGCCAACGAACGCCGCACCGGCTGTCGTTCGAGTCTCTCGAGCTCCTTCCTTGCCTGCGGTCGATCCTAATAATTTGGATGTGCCTGCCTTCCTACGCCGGCGCACCCCCCTTTCCGGATAGCTTATGGACGCCAAAAAGATCAAAGAAATCATTCAACGGATTTACCAACGGTACCCCTCCCTGCGGGGAATTGCCCCTCAGGTGAGGGAAATCTTCATCCCTGAACTCGGCCAGAAGCGCATTACGCTAACCTTTCGCACCACCTCTCTGACAGAGAATAACAGGCGGATCTCAAAGTGGATACGGGCTACGGTCAATGAACAGGGCAAAATCGTTAAAATTTCCTCTTCAAAATAATTCCATTCATCACCTGTTTTATGCCGAGGCAGGGAGTCGGCTGGAAAGAATTGAAATCCAGTTCTGGCGTTTCTTTATTCAGCTAGCTACTTATCTTCGCACGAGCAGGGAGGATTCTCCAGTTTGCCAAGAAAGCAGTGATTCCCCTGTTAATACCAAAGGTTGGCAAAAATACCTTCTCGTTTCTGCGCTCAGTTTATTTCTCGGTCTTTTGCTCGGTTATCACAGCGAACAATTATTCTGAAAGGTGTTTGTGCATTAGCAAATGAAACATCGCCCCTGGTTATCCTACCTTTTATTATTTTCCGTTTTCTTCCCCATCGGTTATTGGACCGGCAGCCAAATTTCACCGGCGAAACGGAATTCCACCCTCACTTATCCCTTGCTAAACACTCTCGCAAAAGTCTCCGCGTCGACGAATATCGGTGCTCCAAATTTTGAATACCCAGCCTTAGACCAAAGAAGTCTGCCCAACAGCGAGGCGGCACAAACGAATCTCTTGCTCCTCTTTGTCGATGACCTGGGCACTGAAAAGTCCGTCTTGAACAGTATGTGGTTGATAGTCCAACCACAAGATTCATCCCGTTTGATCTTTTTGCCAGTCTTTCAAGAAAACAATCCCATCCAAGACCTCTCCTCAACCTTCCAAGTTGAACGTGGCAACTTGAACCCTCGCTTTATCAAGGCAATCCAAAAACGTGAGATTTTATGGCATTCTTCCATCCTCCTCGATCAAACTGCCCAGAAAAAGGTCATGGAGCTAATGGAACAGCCTCTGGGAGAGGAGCTTCCCTCATCGCTAGAGTTCCTGACCATTGTATGTGAAAAAATGCCCCTTTATCCGCACCTTTTCCACGAGCTCACCAAACTTATCCCTGAACACCTCACTGCCGATTTTGACCTGAAGCTGTCGCTGGATCTCTGGCAATTCCGTTCTGCGGGACATCTCCCCTTTGTGTGTGAATTTCCCACCTTGCTGCCCTAACAAAACATCCTCGCTCCTTCGCTTTTACTTAGGTGATTCTGCCCGATCAAGCTAGGCATAGTTCTTGCATCAATTCAACCATAGTGATCGCCACCGGTTTCCATGTCTGGGAGTTTGGGAAATGTCTATGGTAACGCCTTTCAATCTCTTGCTTTTGATCATCATCACCTTATTCACCTTCGGCAGCCTTTCAATTCTAGCGGGAATGATTATCCTCATTACTCGCGCGTACAGCAGTGAGCTGAAAGCTTTAGCGGTTCAGACAAGCCGCTTGGTTCAGAAAGGGATAGCCGAAGACATTGCCAGCCTTGTTGGTCAGGCATCCACTTTGCTCAATGCGATCAACGAACTTATCCGCAGCACCGCTGGTTTGGGTTTCACCTTGATTTTGGTTGGTTTTGTATTGCTCAGCACAGCAGCTTTTATCGCCTATCAGATGGTGCAGTAAACGATGCTCGAACCAGCTTATCCTTCGTTGATCCGCCAATTAAAAAGTCTGTTACCCTCGAAAAGCTGGCAATGGATATTCCCCGCGCTACGTACGGACTCCCTCATCTGGGAAAGCCTCTGCCACTATGAGCAGGTCTTCGGTGTCGCTGACCTAGCGGATTTGATCCAAAAACCAGAGGATTGTTCCCCAGCCGCTCTAGCTCTCAAGGCATTGAACTATCCCCGCTCTCCTCAAGAGCTGCGCGTTTTACCTCTCATCCCCATCGAACCAGCCTTCCGAGAGCAGGTCGAGGCTGCCGAGAACACTCCCTTGCTTTCCATAAGAGATGCAGCTCTTAAAGCCTTAAACCTCCGTCAGAAACGACAAATGACAGGCTCATGGAACGACTGGACATCAGCTTTGCAAGATACTCCAACAACCGCCCTAGCTTGTTTATTCGGCATGATACCCGATCAGCTAGAGTTTCTCCAAGCTCTCCTTCCAACCCAAGTGGAACAAACCGACAACGCAGAAGCTTATGAGCGAATTCTCAAGGTTATTCTGAGCAACCCTGCGCCGCTTTCTGTGCAGAGCGAGCTGATCAAAATCCTCCTGCGCACTTTATCAGCAGCAGAGATCGAGATGCTCCATCAGATTCTCATCACGCTACAACCCACCTTGGCGAAAAGCATCCTGCCCGAAAAGGATCAATTGAGCACCGCTCCTTCGCATCAAAAAGGGATAGTGGCTACAGCAGAAGAAATATTCAACAAGCTTAAAAATTTACCAACGCATTTGCCACAAACGATGAGGATATTTGACCAAGGTGAGCCAAGCTTAAAAGTTCAACAACTGACCCAAACTATTAAACTCACCGCTCAAACTCAAGCGTTAATGCTTGTTAAGTTGGCTATCCTCTCCGAACTCAATGCCGACCTGGCTGAAGCAGCCTCCCATTGGCACAATGCCATAAGTTTGCAACCCCATTCAGATATTCTGAAAGCCATGCACCGACTCAGCCGAAGTTATGCTGTGCATTCGGGAAATTCTGCCGAAAAGGATATATCTTCACCTCTACCCGAAACACCTTCCGAACTGCTCCGCTTGAGTTTTCTATTACCAGAAGATTCACAAGGTGTGATAGCATCCGCTGAAGATAGAACGACGCTAAAGGGAGTTGCACTTAGAGCATTCGAGGAAATCAAATCCCTTGCCACTTCTGACCCCTTCCTAAGCGATCAAGAAATTTTCCTCTACTTGCTCGCCCAGTTGTGTGATCACTACCTCCGCAGGGGTTTCTATTCGCTGGCTCAACATGCGGTTTCCGCACTATTGGGTTATAAGCCCGATCATCCTCCCCTTCTCTCCCTGTTGGCTGTCCTGCTCCACGCTCAGGGTCTCCACGATCAAGCCCTAAATCTACTCCACTTGCTTGAAGGTTTGCTGCCCGACGATGACCGTCTGCGCCCCCTCCTAGCGCAGAGTCATGCCGCAAACGGAGAATGGGTCAAAGCTCTGCAACGCTGGCAGCAGCTCCCACCTTCTGCTATACACCCTCAATCCTATTACGAGCTTATCGCCTGCGCGATTCAATCAGGTCAAATCAAGGTTGCTCAGACGAAAGTTAACGACACCATTGCCCACCTGCCCAAAGACGGAATCTCCCTTAGTTTATGGGCGGAAATCGAGACCAATGCCAACGCTCAAAAAAGATTGGAAACCCACGAGCAGGCTATTGAGCTTACTCCCTCTGAAGTGTTTGTTTGGTTGGCTTATGCCCGTGCTACCACAGAGCTATCCGATGCTAGCCGCGCGCTGGACATCCTCAAAGCAGCGGAACAAACGCTGCCCAACAATCCCTTTATTCAATGTGTGTTGGGTGAATTTTATTTAGTCAATCAACAGCCTAGCCTTGCCCTACATCATTTTCGAGCCGCAGCCGATCTAGCTCGGCATTATCAGCCGCTCACTTCCGCCACATCCGCTCACCAATTGCTCCTACAAGAAGGACAATTGCCTGATTTTGTAACCGAAATCAATTTGCGCTTCAATCCGGATTGGTTTAGCCCCCTGGTTACCTATGATCAATGGTATGGCAATCTGATTGCAAAATTAGGAGAAACCCTCCAGCAAGTTGGGGAGGTCGACGAAGCACGGAAATTCCTTGAAAGCGCCTTAGAGAATTACCCGGCGAACGAGATGCTCGCTTATCAAATCGCCCGAATCGAGATGGCGGAGGGAAATTTTGCTTCCGCAGGGCAACGGTTGAAAGAGAGCGTGTTAAGCAAAACAAGAAATCCACAGGCAATGGTTGACTATGCGCGTTGTGCCTTGACGGTAGATCGGCTATCAACACCTGACGAAGTAATCGGCTTGCTTGAAAAAGTCCTTGAAGATAACCCAGAGCATTTTGAGGCGCTGATTCTCCTCGCTCAAGCACTTTCTAAAAGCGATCAACCCAAAGACGCTCTGAAACTATACGATCAAATTCTTCGCTTTCCCCAAGCGCACCAACCACCCCTCAGAGAACAGATAGCGTTTGACTTAAGCCAAACTGCGCTAGAAGCTGCGGAATATGAACTAGCATTGGCAACTTTGCTAGAGTGCGATCCCCAAAACCCGCTGACCCAACAGCATCTGGCAGAAGCCTATTTGCACCTTGGCTTATTCCAAGAAGCTGCTCAAGCTGCAAACCGAGCCTGCTTCAGTACCGAGACAAACCTCGATACCCTGATCTGGTATGCAAATTTATGTACCAAGCTCGCTCAATTGGACAGCGCACATGCCATCGAATTCAATCACTTTGCCATTGAAGCTTACCGAAAAGCTATTGAGCTAGCGCCTCAGCGCAGCGACCTTCATCTCGCATTAGTTGAAGCTCTAGATCAAGTTGGCGATAGCTTCTCTGCAAAACAGGTGCTCCTCAACTTCACCCATCCATCCGAAGCTGGCATGCCTCTCATCGCTTCGCAAGCCGAGCTTCTAAAAGCCGCCCAATATCTAGAGCGGTTGGGAGAACAGGAGGCAGCTTTAGCTTGTTACGAGAGAAGCTTAGCTTTACTGGACTTGGATAAAGACTCAGATCGGGATTTAGCAATCGAAAACTTGCGCCAAATTGCCTCCATCCATAAACAAAACCAACGACCACAGGAGTTAAGGAATACTCTCGGCAGGGCACTTCGCCTCCGACCCAATGATACAGCCCTGTTTATGGATTATCTTGATGCCTGGCTAGAAGAAAACAAAAATCGTTCTAGTCTTCAATTTGATAGTGAAATAGACTTTGACCTAATTCAAACCTTCGAAAATCTCCGCCAACAGCACCCTGAGAACAAATCGCTAACGCTCTTATATGCGTTGATCCTGCGTTGGAAGGGGAATTATGAGAAAGCCATTGATTTGCTAAGTAATCTGATCGCTGAGCTGTCAACAGTTAATGAAATCATCAACCATGAAAATCACTTATCCCTTTTAACGGCAGCGCTGACAGAATTGAGTCGGATTCACCGCAATCGAGGCGAGAGACAACTTGCTGCGCATTGGCTGGAAGAAGGCATCCGGAAAATTGAAGCCAGTTCTCTAGCTTTGAAAAACGAGAGCGTTGAATTGTATTGCGATTGGTTCGAAAGCACCCTAACTCAAAACGATCAACGCCAGCCGCTGCTGTTTGAGTTATGCAACAAAAATCCCGATCATCTCAGGCTTATCGCCCTGATGAGCCGTATAAAAGCCGAGCAGGGTGAATGGCGTGGGGCAAAAATGCTCTTTGAAACTGCTTTACAGGGGATCACAGAAAACAACGAAACTTCCTCCTCTTTCCATCCTGCGATTACAAAACTGCTTGATTATTCCAATCATCTAGAGACTCTCTATACGTTGGCTGATGTCGCCCGACGTCTAGCCCAGTGGAACCTGTCTCTAGAACTGTTCAACCAAGCCATGCGGCTAGCACCTCCCGACCTTCGTATCCATTGCGAGAGACTACGCTTGCTGGTTCTAAGAGCCGAATATCAATTGATCTGTCAACGCTTGAACATCGTCTCAAACGCTCCAGGTGCCGCTGCTGTAAACGAAGACGCCCAATCCGCATTCCAGGCATCCTTGGCGTATTTCCAAACCGAAGGTAATCTACCCGCAAAGGGGAATTTTGCTGAGGAGAAACGCATAAAGGAATGGATCGTACGTGGACAGCTAATCTTTGATCCCTCCGAAGAATTGTTGGCTCAAATCACTGAAGGGCAAGTTGCTGCCGACTTGATTGGGACAGGGCTAATGACTGCCTCGCCGTCCTTAAGGAATCGCCTGATTGCCGTTGCAGATGTATTTCAAGCCGATCTTTTGCTACAGTTTCAGGTGTCTTTATCGCTCCTTGATTCACAACCCGAGGTGGCTGTTTCCCAGCTCGAAGCTTTACTTCATCATCTCACCGTTCAATCGCCCAACTTCTCCAGCGAACGGCACTGCATTCTCTCAAAGCAGCATTTCCTTGCCCTGCTCGGAGCTGCGTTTGGGCTCTCAATCTTGAAAAACCACACTGCCCCAGCAGAATGGCTGAAAGAAAAACATCTGCTTGCCTTGCAGGCGATGCAGCCTGCGCTTGAATTCTACCCCGATGAAGCAAACTGGCATTTCATGGCTGCTCAGCTTGCTGCCCTGGATTTATCAAACCAGGAGAATATTCAGATAGCCATTAGCCACTTGGAAAAGACTCTCCAATGGAACGCCTCATCCTTGGAAGTCCGTTTGAAATTAGCCCAACTTTACCTAACCCTCCAGCAACCCGATTCCGCCATCCAAGCCTTGGAAGGTGCTGAGGACAACCTCGGAGAACATCCGCTGGTCGATTACTGGTTGGCAAAAGCC
>CAKZNJ010000024.1 GCA_937129505.1 uncultured Anaerolineae bacterium
TCTTATGCGAGAGGTAGAGAGGTGCTGGATTGCTTTTGCTATACAGGCGCGATGACCATTTTTGCTTTATTGGGTGGAGCGAAAAGTGTGATGAGTGTTGATGAGTCATCCGAAGCGCTAAAATTGTTGCAGGGAAATATTTCACTAAACAAACTTGCCCAAGATAGGGTGGAAATAGAATGTGCAGATGTATTTCGGAAATTGCGCGAATTCCGAGATCGAGGCAAGTCTTTTGATATGGTCATATTAGATCCGCCAAAATTTGCTCCAACCACAGCTCATCTTGCCAAAGCAAGCCGAGGATATAAGGATATTAATTTGTTGGCTTTAAAGTTATTGAATAAGGAGGGAATTCTGGTAACCTTCTCTTGCTCTGGGGGAGTAAGCCTTGAGTTGTTTCAGAAGATTGTCTTTGGAGCGGCTATTGACGCCAACCGTAAAGTAAGGATTTTGGAGTACTTGCATCAGTGCCCCGATCACCCGATCAGTTTATTTTTCCCCGAAGGTGCTTATTTGAAGGGGCTTATACTGGCGGTGGATTAATCTTAACCGGCAAATAAAAAAGTGGAGATGGCGGGAATCGAACCCGCGTCCGAAAGATTCGTCCCTCGAACATCTACGAGCGTAGACCCTTGTTCTTCTTGTCGGAGTATCCTCAAGGGACAAAGGATAAACCGACCAGCAACTGAAGCCCGAAAGCTTCTCTTTCGCACATTTAGTTGCCTCCTGTGCGGCACTCCAGCTTTTTTACGCCCACTCTACCTCCGGCTGGAGGACGGGGTAGGTGAACGTGGTCTTACTTCGAAGACCAATTGCTTTCCACTCGACTATGCAGCGAGCGGAAGAGCAGCATAGGATGTGCGATTGGCACTTTTTGTTTGCGCTGATTTATCGAGTTCGGCGCCTCTCGGCTCGCAGTTCGGGGCCAGCCTCTCCCGTCGAAGCCTATCATCCCCGATTTTTTTATATTATACATCAAAACAATCAATTGGTCATGTTATACTCTGCGTATCGATTTAATTTTTACGGGGTTTTCTCTTAGAGAAACCCCGTGTTGATGCGGGTGTTTCGGTGGAAGATTATCGCGAAGATCAAATTCTAGCCCTTGCAGCCTCTGGAGATGAGGAGGCTTTTGCTTGGCTTTATCAAAAATATGTGACTCGTATCTACAACTATGTCTACTTTCGAACGGGCAATCCAGCCGACGCAGAAGATCTAACGGCAAAGGTTTTTCTCAGAGCAATGCGTCATATCCGCAATTATCGTGATTTGGGTTTGCCATTTTCGGCTTGGTTATACCGCATTGCACACAATTTAGTTGCCAATTGGCATCGTGACAACGGCAGGAAAAAAGAAATTCCCTTGGATGAGGCAATCCCTTTGCCGATTTTAAGTAAGCACCCAGAAAGTGAAGTTGTCAAACGCGAAGAAATTGAAAAACTCTTAAAGGTTATCCGAAAGTTGCCTCCCGAACGACAACAATTAATTATCCTAAAGTTCGTCGAACAGCTTTCTAATGCTGAGATCGGTCAGATCATGGGCAAGAGTGAAGGGGCAATCAAGAGTTTATACCATCGCACCCTGTTATCTCTGCGCAAAGAATATGAGAAATACTTTGACGAATAGCTTGCCGAATTCTAAATAATTATATGAGATGATTTGTTATGGAAGAAAAACAAAAGCCATCGCTAAAAAAACACTCAGAAATCATAGAAAACCCAATCGAAGTCACTCTGCGGCAGTTTCTGCAACCCGTGAAACCGCGCAATGAGTTTGTGGAGAAACTGCGGGGCAAATTAACCGCAGATGTATTGCCAATTCAAAAGAAAAAAGCGATCAGTTTTTACACCCTATTTGAGATCTTCTTTCAAACAATTGCGCTGTTATTGATCACCATCCTAACTGTCCGGATGCTCATGATTATCATCACAAGTTGGAAATTCATCCGCGCCTCCAGTTTGCGGTGATAGCTATTTATTTTCAAGAAGAATATCTCTTAATCGGTAAGATTCTTGGATCAAATCGATCTCATCTGGAAATGAAAAATCGGGATTGACTTTTAGCAATAGATGGCTTAAAGCTTTCTGGGCTGGATGATCAACTGGTAAATATCGTTGGAGATAGCGAAAATTTTGAACCGAACTGCGGAAGGGTTGCTGACCCATCTTGAACAGGAATTCGTGAACGATCGCATTGGCGGCGCGCCGTGCACAGACGCGTGCCATTGCTTCGTTGCCTTTTAGCCGAGCTTGTTTTGCGTTTGTAATTTCCTGGTCAAAGACTTGATCCCAATTCATCCACTACTCCCGATTTTAAAGCGATGCGAGATTTAAGGAAATATTCTCAACAAACCTGGACGCGCCTTGTTCTAGGGGGTTTAAGCATTATCGTAATTGTAGCAGAAATCTTGATTGCTATCTTTTACGGCTGGGAGGCGGCACTAACCGGAGCGTTATGCCTTGCTATCGGATTGTTTCCTTTGCTGATTATCTGGTTGCTACTATTAGGACTCGAGTGGCTTGTAAAGAGGCGTGTCTAACGAATAAAGTCGACCAGCGGTCGACTTTATTCGTTCGCAGAAAGTTAGGCAATGTTTCTCTAGTTAACCAAAGATGACTTAGAAGGGATGTTTGACAATAGGTTTTCCTGATCGAGTTGATCGCGCAAATAGGCAAAGAAGGTAGAGAGCGGCTGGTGACGGGGACATACTTGGTCACACATTCCGCAACCACCACATGATTCAGCCCACTTTACAATTTCCTCGAGCAAATAACCTCCAGAAGCTGAACGAATAGGCATGTGAAGAGCGCATGTTGGGCAGACAAGCATACATTTTTGGCAATCACCACATTTTGAAAAAGCTTCTACCAGCGCTTCAAAGCTCATTGGTAAAACATCTGCCATCCCTTGCCGGATTCTTTCTCTGACACGTTGATTTCTTTCGTTGACTTTTGCAACAATCAAGCGATGGTCGTCAATGACTTTCTGCTCAGCTACTTTAATGGTCAGACCGTTACCGACGAGCAAGTTTTCAAAGCTTTTTTCCCTGAGGATAATCATTATGTGCTGGCGAATTGGTAAGCCTATAACAGCAAAATTCACATGGGCATCGTCGCTAGACGGAGATTGACACACTTGACATGCTGAGCGAAAGCGGTAGGGGACAATACCACCTTGTCTGGCAAACTGGATACTCTCTTGAGTTAATTGGTCTGGTGATCCTTTGCGTTCTGTTCTCCAGTAATAATCTTCAAGGGGGTAGGTTCCCAGACAATCAAAGGCGATGGTGAGGAGGTTTTTGGTATGAAGGTGATAATTCTTTTCCATACCCAAAAGGGCGCGCATTTCACAGGGACGGAGAAGAACACCCATCGATTGCGCTTCGGTCCTCTGAAGTATTTCGGGCAGATATTTTGCTGTATTGGAGGTCATCAGAGGTTTGAATGGATTAAAAGAATCAAGGGCATCCGGTAAATGCACAATATTGGGGCTTTGGATCACCTCTGGTGAACCGTTGGTAGGGGCCAACACAAATTCTAACTTGGCATTGCTCCAGATTGATTTTAAGACTTGTCGAATTGCGCCAAGTGGATCACCGTGTGTTTCAACCATTAAGTAATGAGACATTTTCAACCTCCAAAACAGCGAGAGATCTTTGGGAAAGTAAACCTGAAAAGTTTCATCCTATAACAGGGCTCCATAGAAAGATACCCTACATTCGTTGATCAATAATTTCTGCAATGTCCATGACTTGAATTTCTGCGCCTAGTCCTTTAGAACGAATTGCGTCGTCAAACATGTTTAAGCAGTAGGGACAGGCTGTTGCGACACAACTCGCCTTGGCATTGATTACTTCTTCAAGTCGGCGGTGGTTGATCCGAGTCTCGGCGTCTGTTTCAAGCCACATTTGCCCGCCTCCACCTCCACAGCAGAAGCTGTTTTCGTATCGTCGAGCTAGCTCAACTGTGTCTATATTTGCGTTCTTCAGCAATTGTCGTGGTTGCTGATAAACATCGTTGTATCTTCCGAGGTAACATGAGTCGTGGTAAGCCACCTTTTGTAAGTCAGTATCTCCGTTGGGAGAAATTTTTTCCCAGGGTAAATTCAGTTGAGCTAAGAATTCAGTATAGTGTAGGACTTCATAATTGCCGCCGAATTGAGGGTACTCATTTTTCAGGGTATTAAAGCAGTGGGGGCATTGCGTAACGATACGGTTAAACTTTACCTTGCTAAATGTTTCAATATTTTGTTGTGCGAATACTTGGAATAAGTATTCATGTCCCATTCGGCGGGCTGTCTCACCGCAACATGCCTCATCTAAGCCGAGGGTAGCGAATTCAACGCCAGCTTTTTGCAGGAGACGGACGAATGCTTGAGCTACTTTCTTGTTGCGATCATCATAAGCAAAGGCACAACCAAGAAATAGGAGCACATCGGTCTCCTCACCGGGGGCTAATTCGTGGATGTCCAATCCTTGTGCCCAAGCGACCCGATCCTCAGCCGGCATCCCCCAAGGATTGCCTTGTCTTTCTAAGTTGCGCATGACATCGCTGACGGATTTTTGAACGTTTCCGGTTGTTAAAACCTGATAACGGCGTAGGTCTATGATCTCGTCAATGGGGTTGACGAACGTGGGGCATTTTTTCAAACAAGCGCCACAGGTTGTGCAGTACCATGGGAAATCCTCGGGTAACACTTCGCCCAAAAGCTCGTGGGTACCGTTTCCATTTCCATAAATAAGCGTTTGGGTCATTGAAGCTCTTAGCGTTTGGATTAGTTTCTTAGGAGAATACGGCATTCCGCTGAAGGTTGCCGGGCAGGCTTCCTCACAACGGCCACAACGCACGCACGTCTCAAAAGTTAATAATTGGGCAGATGAGAATTGATCGATGGTGCCTACACCCAAAATTTCCGCTTCTTCGATGTTTTCAATTTTTGTCAGTTCCCCCTCTTTTTTACGTGGACGGAAGAACACATTGACAGGGACAAGGACAAGATGGCGCAATTTGGTAAACGGTATTGTAGCGGCAAATGTTAACCCCAAGCCAACATGTACCCAGAAAAAGGCGTCATGCAGATTAGCCGCAGCATTCGCAGAGAGGCCGAAGGCAGCCAACACCTTTGCCCACAGATTGCCAAAAGGTGACCAGTTTGCCCACTCAACCGGATTAGCGATGAGACGAAAAGCTTCGGTGGTGAAACCAGCCAATGGAATAAGGGTTAGGATAACAAGAGCGTAGACATCATCCCATTGGGTGTCAAGGGTTTTAGGTTTCCAAATGAAGCGCCGCAGGGCTGCCATTGCCACGCCGAGGAGAATTGCCACTCCGGCTAGATCCATGATTAGCTCGTAAAGTAAATAAGCATAATCGCGAGGAAAATTGGTCAACTCAAAAGGCGTAAACAGCTTCATCTGCATGAGATTGATGGCAGTCCCGACCACTTGAATTGTGACTCCCCAAAATATCAAGGCGTGCATCACCCCAACGTATGCTTTTTTGTAAATGCGAACCTGTGCAATGGCATGAACGACAAGGTCGCTGAAATTCGAGCGATGTTCTTTCAACCAACTAATCGAACGAATGAGCCAGTTTGCAGGTACGGATGAATTCGCTTGTGGCAATGTTTCCGTTGTCATTGCTGATTGCCTCCAATATAAATTTCACCATTAACAATATTTACAGCAAGGGACTTCAATGGGATAGAGGTAGGTCCATGAATGACATGCCCGTCGATCGGGTCGAACGCAGCGTCATGGCAGGGGCAGATGAAGGCACTTTTCTCCTTGTCCCACTTTACTAGACAGGCGAAGTGGGTACAAACAGCCGTATAAGCCCGCAACCCCTCAGGAGTATGGACAACCAATGCCGGATACCGACCGAAGCTGACCGCTTTGCTTTCGTTTAGAGGTACTTCTTCTTCTTTCCCAACTAAAACTGGCTCAGATGGTTCTTCTTCCAGTTTAGGAGGATAGAAGTAGGCAACGATTGGTGCGGTTAGTGCAGCTATGCCTGTGATAGCTAAGATGCGATTTAATAACTTGACGAAATCGCGACGAGTGATGTCTTGTTTCATTAGCTTACTCCTCCCCAAATGGTTAGGGCAATCAGGGTCAACATGCCAATCGTGACGATAATCGCCCGTATTTTTGTGGGTTTTCGATCTGTTTCAACCTTGCGATC
>CAKZNJ010000025.1 GCA_937129505.1 uncultured Anaerolineae bacterium
CATCCCCCACAGTCGCTCCTTCCCACCCCAAGAACGCTGTCGTAGCCAGCCAATCCATGAAAAAGCCACGATTAAGACTCCGGAGACCAGAACGATCCAACGCAGCCAATTATGAGCATACAAGAAAAAGGGATACATCTGTTACCTCCATCATTGAAAAATAAACAGGCAAGAATGTATCAAAGAGTAGGACGTCTGTCAAGCCTAGGGACATAAGAACAATTTATAAGATTTTTGCGATTGTCCCTCTGTCTGCCTATTCCTTTATCTCCAAAATCAATTTTGTCAAGAGCTTTTGCCAAAGAGAAGCGAAGTTCACCTCTGTCAAAGAAGAGTTTGGGACAGAATTCAAAATCTTTTCTCGGGAAACGAACCCGCTATCACCCTGCTGACGAAGCTCAGATAGGGACATTGGTTAAACTGATATAATCCCTTTTAGGAGAAAAACCGATGAATAAACATGACTTGCTGGTGCTACAACAGATTAGAGGTTACCCCCTCGTCACGCTGACCCTTCCCACCCACCGGACTGCCCCTGAGAATCAACAAGATCCGATTCGGGTAAAAAACCTTGTAAATCAAGCGGCTGACCGTCTGCTCAGTGAATTCAAGAAGCGGGAGGTGGAACCGATTCTAGATCACCTCGAAAAAGCCGCCAATCAAATCGACTACCGCAACACCCTCGATGGGTTGGCAATCTATATCCATCCTGACTTTTTCCGCCTGTTTTATCTCCCTTTTCCCTTGAAAGAGCGAGTTGTTGTAGAAGACACCTTTTTCACTCGTGATCTAATCTTTGCTCTCAACCGCAGCCAACGCTATTGGGTGCTCGCTCTCAGTGAGAAACCTACCCGCTTATTCGAAGGGGTGCGCGACTCGCTGGCTGAAATTCAAGCGGAAGGCTTCCCCATGGTTCATCAAGGGCCCGGAGGAGAAGAACCCCTACCGGGTGGGTTTGGAGTGCGCAAATCCCATATCCGCGATGAATATCATCGCAAATTCTTCCGCCAAGTTGACCAGACATTGAAACCCCTTCTTGCCGACGATCCCCTGCCCCTTGTTGTCGTTGGCGTAGATCGCTACCTTGCTTTCTATAACGAAGTAACCGCGCACAAAGAGCTTATCCTGACCACTCTGAGTGGCAATCACGACAAGACTTCTCCCCCTGAGCTTGCCAAGTTAGTCTGGCCGTTGGTAGAACTCAACCTCAATGAACAGCGGAAACAATCCCTGCTGGTCTTAGAAAAAGCGATTGGTGAACGCAAAGTGATTTCCACTGTCGGTGAAATCTGGCGTTACGCCCAAGAAGGGCGGGGCAATCTCCTGCTAGTCGAGCAAAATTTTCATTATCCGGCGTTTTTAAACGAAGTTAGCCAAACTCTCTCTCCGGCTGACGACCCATCCGCTCCGGGAGTAATCGATGATGCTGTTGATGAGATTATCGAAGCTGTTTTAGCACATCAAGGCAAAGTTGTCTTTCTAGAAGACGCGTTATTAGCAGAACATGGTGGTATCGCCTTAGTAGTCAGATATTGAGTTTTGTTTGAATAGAAATCCGACTCGGATTGCGCGATGACTCATCGAAAGGTCTTGCTTTGTTTACTGTTGTCGGGGTAAAGAGAAGTGGTATGTTTGTGACGTCGATCAAAAAAGTCCTTCCTAGAGTGAATTGGCTCAAAATCCTATCGCTGTGGGGTTATCTGCTGCTGTGTGTTTTCCTCTTGGGTGGAAGCACGCTTTTTTGGGCTAATCCAGTAGAACGGGTCAGAGCATTCACACGGACAATTGAATTTGACTATGTGGGCTGGATAGCCGACGCAGCCTATCTTAAAATTGGTCAATCGGCCTTGCGCACTGCTCATTTCATTCCAGCGGCTCAACGCAAGCAAATTGTGCTAGATTACCTGAACCTCATTCGAGAGATCCAAAATGCTGACCGAGAGCTAGATCGGATCTATGCCGATCCAAATATCCTTGATCCCTTTGAAGCTTCACGCGAAGTGCGTGAGCGTCTATCCAAACTGCGCCAGCAAGAAGCTCAGCTTGCCCCCATCACGGAAGCCATTTTAGAAGACCAACTTTCCGATACGATTGCTCGAATGGGCCTCGCGCTTGGCGGTCAACCCATTCCCCCCGTCTCTTATCATGTCTCGCCCCTACCCTCCTCATTGATTGTCTCGCCGCGCCACATCATCCGCCAAGATGCCAATATTTCCCTAAAGGTAGGCTTGACTACCGATAAGAAAGAAGCTTTAGAAGAGCAGGTGGACAAAGCCTTGAATGTTTCATCCTTAGTGACGGCTGTGGGGGGCATTGGGGTTTATCCTACGATGGTCATGCAAACCACCGACCTCAATTGGCTGAGCGAAGTGGTTGCCCATGAATGGATTCACAATTTTCTGAGCTTCCGGCCGCTTGGAGTCAATTACGCCACCAGCGGCGAATTAAGGACAATGAATGAAACCGCCGCCTCGATTGGGGGCAAAGAGTTAGGGCGAGCGTTGATCGAAATGTATTATCCCGAGTTCTTACCCCCACCGCCGCCCGAAACACCGCCATC
>CAKZNJ010000026.1 GCA_937129505.1 uncultured Anaerolineae bacterium
GTCGGTATTAGCAGCCGATGTCCTCCAAGCTATTCAAGTCCCAGCCGCTCCTGCGCCGGCAACAACTCATCCTGTCCGCGCCACTGCACCCATCCAAGCAAGCCGCATGTGGAAAACGATGGCAAAACGCATGGCAGAAAGCTGGCAAAGGGTGCCGCATTTCTTTCTGGAGAGCGAGATGAATGCGGCTGCCTTGCTGGCTTGGAAAGAACAGTTGCACCAGCGAGGACATGAAGAAATCACCATCACCGATTTGTTGATCAAGTTAACTGCCCTTGCCCTGCGCCAGCACCCGCGCTTGAATGCCAGTTGGGTTGAGGAGGACATTGTGCTGCACGAAGAAATCAACCTTGGATTGGCGGTCATGGTCGAAGAGGGACTATTGGTCCCGGTGATTCACAATGCCGATCGCCTCGGTGTGCTGGAGATTGCTAAGCGCAGGAAAAAGCTTATCGCCGGTGCCCAAGCCAATCGCCTGAGCATGGAAGAAGTGAGCGGCGGCACCTTTACCTTGAGCAATTTAGGGATGTTTGGGGTGAGCGCCTTCAGTGCCATCATCAACCCCCCCGAAGCGGGCATTCTGGCAGTTGGAAGCATTGAGGAGAAGGTAGTGGCTCAAAACGGGCAGATGATTCTCCAGCCTCGCTTGCGGGTGACCCTCTCGCTGGATCACCGCGTCGTAGATGGTGCCCGCGGGGCGCAGTTCTTGCAGACGCTGAAGGGGCTCATTGAGCAACCTTTGCGCTCGTTGGATTAGGTTTCTGCGTACCCTAGTTCGTGTGAGCCCCTTCTCTCACACCAAGAAGGATAACCAAACCCTTTGAGTCTTCGTGTGTGCGACGAAATTGAATAAAGAGTTCATTTCCGGGTGGCAGCAAAGCCCGCCAACATCTTGAGCCCCACCTGCGGTAACGATGGCTTGGGATGTTTTAGCCATAATTTTGCGGTGCAATAAAACGTGATCAAGATCGCTAAAGCCGCCACGCTATAGCCGATCGATGGGCTGAAGAGGTTGCCCAGATGAATCGCAACCATGCGCCAATTCATCATCTTTTCTGGTGCATTGGTAGGAATTCCTACCGAGAATTTCGTCCACAAATCAAAGAGTGAGATCAACCCCGCTGTTCCCGCCAATAAAACCGATAAGAGAACCAAGGGGAATGCTGCGAGGGCAAATCCCAGTAAGATGCGCAATCGGCGCTCGATCAGCAATAGGGGCAAGATCACCACCAGAAGTTGGGGTTTGAGTAATAAACCGCCCAGCAGCAAACCCGCTTTTAGTTCTTGCTTCCTCGCCAGCGCAATAAAGAATTCGCCGGCGACTAGCACAAACCAGACATTGACTTGTCCCCAATAGAAATTCTGAAAGACCGGCAAAAAGGCAGCGGGTGCTGGGTAATAGTTCGATTCATCTGCGCTCGCCATTTGAGCCTGAACGTACTTCAGTCGATTGAGATCATAAACGCTGCCAAATCCCTCCGAAAGCGCAATTTTCTCTGCACTCCAAAAGGCGCGAAAATCTCCCCCAAGGTATGTGGTGAACTCAACGGTGGTGGCTAGCCAGATTACCTGCGCTAAATAGAAGGCTAACCCGCCAGCTAGGGTCAAATTCTGCCAATATCTCTTGTCTTTTCGGGCAACTGAGTCCAGTTTTGCTTTCATCCTAATTTGATAGTCAATACAAAAGCAGTGCTCATTTACAAACAAAAGGTTTTAAGCTTTCTCGCTTATCTGACCTTGATAGAGCAGGGAGCTTGCTTGGAGCATCGTCCACACACTCAAAACCAAGCCACAGCCGCCGTGCAGTAATCCCGGATAAGCGGGATAGAATTGCCAAGCCGTCACTTTCAATACCAGCGCAATCATCTCTGTCAACACAAGAACGATACCCGGAATAAGGATCCATCTGAGCACCCACCTCTCAGGAATATCGCCCCTTGCCATCAGACAGAGCAAAAATGGGAGCAGAACAATCGCGCTGTGAATATGATAATGCCATGAAACCAAACCCGTTGCGGCAAAAAGGGTTAAGAAGGCCGCCGCTGCATTCTGGCTTGTCACCTTTTGCCGGATAAACGGAGGAACAACGAACAATAAGGTCAACAAGATTCCAAGCCAGGTCAAACCATATCCCAGAGACGGCAATCCCAGGAGCTCAAAATTTTCAGCGATCATCCGCCAATTGAGCATCCCAGTCGGAAAAATGGTCGGATAACCATATGCCAATTCATCGGAAAGTTCTAAGAAAGTTTGTACTCCCGCAGGGGTGATCATCAGCAGTGAAAGGATGCCAAGCACAGCTACCGTCAAGAAGAATGCCGCTACCACTTTCCACTGCCGCTGGAGCAGCAGAATCAAGGGGAGCAAGACAAGCACCTGCGGTTTGATCAACAGGAGTCCAAGCCACAAACCAGCCCGGTACGGCTTTGAATGAATGAAAGCGCGAAAAAATTCACCCGCCCCAATGACCAAGAGCAATCCAATTTGTCCCCAAAAGATCGACTGAAAAAAGGGCCAAAACAGACAACACAGCACCACCTGCCGCCAGCGCAGATCCAGCCCAAGAGAGCGCACAAAAAAGACCCAATAGCCCAGATAGCCCAAAAAATTGATCACCGACCAGAGAATAAAGGCAATATCGAGAGGAAGGAACGCTAGAACCTGAAAAGGAAGCAGGAAAGGGGGCAAAAAAAAGGTAACGATCGGATAAAACTGATAATTTGAAACATCTCCCGGCTTCGGCACATACCCATACTGAATCGCTGCTAGGTGACGCGGATCATAAGCAGCAGGATAACCGCGCTGATTTGCCAAC
>CAKZNJ010000027.1 GCA_937129505.1 uncultured Anaerolineae bacterium
GGAAGGGGCGGAGATACCGCTTTGGTTCCAAAGCCTCGGAACGCTAGGTGGTCATGAGGATGACTTTCTCACGGTGGTGCACGCCATCTCACATGTCGATGCCTCTTACACTGCCAGCGCTTCAGGGGCAGATGGAGGAGCTTCAGGTGGCGGTGCCAGTGGCGCTGGCTAGTATAATACACCCATGGAAAAACACATTCTCATCATTGGTGGGGGTATCGCAGGTTTAGCTACTGGTTGTTATGCCCGTTTGAATGGCTATCGAGCGACAATCTTCGAACTTCACCATTTGCCGGGTGGACTTTGTACGGCATGGGAACGCCACGGTTATACCTTCGACGGTTGCATTCATTACTTGTTTGGCTCCGGAGAAGGACAACCTTTCCACGATATGTGGCTTGAATTAGGAGCTGTTCAAGATCGCCCGATGATCAATCACACCGAATATCAACGGATTACCGATGGGCATCACACCTTAATCGTCTATTGTGATCCGGATCAGCTCCAAGAACACCTCTGCGAAATCTCCCCAGCGGATGCTGCTTTGGCAAAGCAGTTCTGCGATGGGGTGCGCCAGTTCACCCGTTTTGACCTCTCAGCCCTCTATCACAAACCTCGCCAACTGATGAACAGCTTAGAGTGGCGAGAGTTTGGAATGAATATGATGCCCTATTTAATCCCCATGCTAAAATGGGCGACCATCTCAGCGGCTGAGTTTGCCGCCCGCTTTCAACATCCTTTCCTACGCCGTGCCTTTGCCCAAATGTTCTCTTGGGAAGAAGCCCCTTTGATGATGGGAATGGCTCTGCTGGCATATATGCACAATGGCAATGCGGGTTTCCCTCAAGGGGGTTCGCTCGCCTTTGCCCAAGCCTTAGAAAAGCGGTTTATCGAGTTGGGGGGTGAAATCGCCTATAAATCCCAAGTCGAAAAAATCCTTGTCGAGAATAACCAAGCAGTAGCCGTAAGACTCTACAACGATGAAGTCATCGCAGGCGATATTGTCATCTCTGCCTGCGACGGGCGGACAACAATCTATGATCTGCTTGACGGTCAATTTACCAATAGACAAATTCAAAAAATGTATGACGGCCATTTGCCCATGCACAGCATGATGCAAATCTCTTTGGGGGTGAACCGTGACCTTTCGGAATTCCCCCATTGGATGACATACTTGCTTGACCATGACGTCTTGATTGCTGGTCAACCCCGCCGTGAAATCGGCGTCAAGCACTACTGCTTCGACCCCTCCCTCGCTCCGGCAGGCAAATCGGTTGTGGAAATTATTGTGCGCACCCATTATTCTTAT
>CAKZNJ010000028.1 GCA_937129505.1 uncultured Anaerolineae bacterium
AGGCTATTCTATCCGCCTTACCGATTCAAATTTTAGACCTACGGGATCTTGCGCTCGAATTGGAAGTCTCAGAGGACGGCACAACTTACGCTGAAAACGCCGCCAAGAAAGCACTGGCTTATGCTGCGGCAAGCGGTTTACCCACCCTAGCCGACGATTCGGGCTTGGAGGTTGACGCCCTAGATGGTGAACCTGGTATCCACTCTGCTCGATATTCAAACCAGCCCGATGCTACAGATGCAGACCGCCGCGCTTACCTACTTGCCCGTCTCCAAGACAAGCCAAGACCATGGACTGCGCGCTTTCGCTGCGTGCTGGCACTTTCGCTGCCGAAACACGAACTAGCTTTTTTTGAAGGAGTTTGCGAAGGTGAGATTATTCCCGTTGAACGCGGACAGGGAGGATTTGGTTATGACCCAATTTTCTTGATCCCTAGCCTGAACCTAACCATGGCGGAACTCAGCACCCCTCAAAAGAATGCCATCAGCCATCGGGGGCATGCCTTGCAAGCTCTCATCCCTTACCTAACTAGATTGTTAAGGGAGCAGAACGAAAAGTGTGTTTGAATCTAAGGTAGATGATCAAATGTCCTAAATCCCCACTCACCCTGTGGGATATTCTCGCCGTCAGCTTGCGCTGGCTGACGCTTTTATTGATCGCGCTCGTGGGTCAAACGTCTTTACCGGTGAGGATTCTGCTTTTCTCTTATGGGATTTTGAATCTCGGCTTGCTCATTTGGTTTGCTTACTATGCTTATGCCCACCTAGCGCGAAGGTTGAGTATTGCTTTGGACGTTTTGATCACAGCAGCGATTTTACTTCTCAGCGGCGATCAGTTTTTTCTCTATGGCTGGGTCAGTATTCTACCGCTCTTAAATACGGGGCTAAGCTTGCCTCTGGTCGGTCTTCTGCTGGTGGTGTTTCTCAACCTGCTCTGGCACGGGTATTTATGTCTCATTCATTCCCTTCCACCCCAATTGTTCTTGTTCAGCTTGCTCTATTCGGCTAGCTACTTACTTGTGGGGAGCGGACTCGGTTATGCCTTAATTCGTCTCAGGCAAAGAGTCCCCAAGAATGCTGCTGCACCCTCCCTCAAAACTTCCTCTCGACAAGAAATCGAAAACGAAAGGCGAAAGGCACTCTATCGTCTGATCAGCACCCTCAGTGCGACATTAGACTATCAAAGAGTTCTCGAAACAGCCCTCGACATGAGCACACAAGCCCTGCTTTCCAACGATGGCTCGGAGAATCAACTGGTATCTGCAGTCCTCATGGTTGATCATCATAATCCTGAGAAGCCTGGCTTGCGCATTGTCTCTGGCCGCCATTTTACGCCCGCCGATCTCAAGATTGTTTTTTCTACCCATAGCAAAATCATCCAACGGGCGATCGAGAGCAATCAACCAACTTTGCATTACAACCCGAGACGCGATCCTGAACTAAGTCGGGCTATCGCCCTTCGGCCCTGTCAAGCGGTGTACCTGTTGCCCTTGCGCAAGGGGTTAGAAGTTTATGGTCTGTTGCTCTATGCCCATCCTCAGGCAGACTATTTCAACGCCGAACGATGTGAAATTTTGCAAATCATCGCCAATCAAGCGATGGTAGCCATTGAAAACGCTCTCCTCTATCAACAACTTGAGGAAGAGAAGGAACGCATTGTCGAAATTCAAGAAGAAGCGCGCAAAAAACTAGCTCGCGATCTCCACGATGGGCCAACTCAATCTGTCTCAGCCCTTGCCATGCGGGTAAATTTTGCGCGCCGCTTATTGGAGCGTGATCCGCAAGCGACAGCCGAGGAACTTTACAAGATCGAAGAGTTAGCCCGCCGCACAACCAAGGAAATCCGCCACATGCTCTTTACCTTGCGGCCCTTGGTGCTTGAGTCTCATGGCCTTGTTGCCGCCCTGCAAGCCATGGCAGGAAAAATGTTAGAGACTTACAATCAAAAAGTGATCGTGCAAGCCGACCCCGCAACCATTCAAGAGCTCGAAATGAATAAGCAAAGCGTGATTTTCGCCATAGCGGAAGAAGCGGTCAACAACGCTCGTAAGCACGCGAAAGCAGACCATATCTGGGTGCGATTGAATTTTGCTGCTCAGGATATCCTCCTGCTGGAGATCGCTGATGATGGTGTTGGTTTCGATCCTACGGCGATTAACAGTGGTTATGAACAACGGGGCAGCTTGGGAATGGTGAATATGCGCGAGCGCACCGAGCTGGTCAACGGTATCTTTCGCATTGATTCCAAGCCCAATCAAGGGACCACGGTTCGGGTTTGGATTCCGCTCAACGAGAAAGCGGCCGATCGCTTGCGCCGCGGGGGCGCGAGTTAGGGAGATAAATAAATGCTCAACTTAAATGGCATTGCGTATACCGTTTCTCGGCGGGGAAAACCCACCGCCCCACCGTTGATTCTCATTCATGGGGCAGGGGGGATGAGTCTTTCTTGGCCACCCCAAATTCGCCGCCTCGCCGATACAACGGTCTTTGCCCCCGATCTACCCAATCACGGAAAATCGCTCCGCCTCGATTTTCAAACTCTAGAAGAAGTGGCTTCTATCCTTCTCGACTGGCTAAACAACCGGCAGATTCACCAAATGGATTTATGCGGTCACTCGATGGGTGGAGCAATCAGCTTAATTCTCGCTTTACAGGCGCCAAGCCGCATTCGTAAGCTGATCATCATCGGCAGTGCCGCCCGGCTTGCGGTTAACCCTATCCTTTTGGAACTCTCGGCTCAGCCTGCTACCCTTCCGCAGGCGATTGAGCTTTTAATCAAATGGTCTTTTAGCCGCGATACACCTCAACGCCTGAAAGAGCTAACTGCCCATCGCTTGAGGCAAAATCATCCCAACACCCTTTATCAGGATTTCTACGCTTGCAATCAATTCGACCTTTCCTCTCAATTGGGCAAAATCCAACAACCTACCCTGATCCTGACCGGCGAAGATGATCGCATGACCCCGCCAGAGAGCGCTCAACAGCTTGCCCAAAACCTTCCCAATGCCCAACTGCAATTAATCCCCAATGGCGGGCACATGGTGGTTTTAGAACAACCTGACGAAATCGCCCAACGGTTGTGGGCATTCTGTCATCAACCACAATGAGCTCGTTTGAGCATCTCTCCACAGAGCGATTTTGCAAGTCCGAAATATCCCTTGAAACCCTTCGCAGTCTGAGTTATAATCAGCATAAATCGGGCGGATAGCTCAGTTGGTTAGAGCACTGCGTTGACATCGCAGAGGTCGCAGGTTCGAGCCCTGTTCCGCCCACTAACAGTGGCGTTGATCGGGACGAGTAGCTCTTTCCACCTTGCAACAGAGAGCAAAGATCTGTGGCTGAAAGTCTTTGCACAAGGAAAGGGCGAAAACCCCCCGTGAGCCTGACCCGGAAACGGCGGTCGCTGGAGTATGGGCAACGGAACACCCCGTTATCGGTGCAAGGAGATGAGCTTTGGATAAGCTCAATCTGGGTGGAACCGTGTGAGCGTTTAGCTCTCGCCCCAGGGCGAGAGCTTTTTGTGTTTTATTAATGAATTTTCTGTAACCTGTGGAGGTATGGATGATCCAAAAAAACGAGTTGCATTCTGAAGACGATCTTCTCTTTCGCATTCGCCATTCTGCTGCCCATGTCATGGCACAAGCGGTGTTGGAATTATTCCCGGAGGGAAAATACACCATCGGACCCGCTATTGAAGATGGTTTCTACTACGACTTCGACTTGCCGCGCAATCTGACACCACAAGATTTGGAAAAAATCGAAGCCCGCATGAAAGAGATTATCCGCCAAAACCATGCTTTTACCAAAAAGGTGGTTTCCGCTGACGAGGCGCGCCAGATTTTTAGCAAGCAACCCTATAAGCTGGAGCTGATTGACGACTTGGAGAAAGGTGGCACAGATGAACACGGCAATCCGCTCAGCGAAAAGCCAGAAATTTCGATATACACCCACGACACATTTATCGACTTGTGTCGCGGTCCGCATGTCGAAAACACTTCCCAGATCAACCCGGAAGCGATCAAATTGATCACGGTTGCGGGGGCTTATTGGCGGGGGAGCGAAAAAAATCCCATGCTGCAGCGCATCTACGGCACGGCTTGGAGGACAGAAGAGGAACTCGATCAGTATCTATGGCGCTTGGAAGAAGCCAAAAAGCGCGATCACCGTCGTCTGGGCAAAGAGCTCGGTTTGTTCAGCACCTCCCAAGAGGTGGGCAGCGGTTTGATCCTTTGGCATCCTAAAGGCGCCCTGATTCGTCACCTTGCAGAAGAATACTGCAAACAAGAGCACCTTGCCAATGGATATGAGTTGGTTTATTCCCCTCACATTGGGCGTGCCTCTCTCTGGGAGACCAGCGGCCACCTAGCTTGGTACAAAGAAAACATGTACGCTCCGATCGACATCGAAGGGGATGAATACTTTCTCAAACCGATGAATTGCCCCTTCCACATTATGATATACAAAAGCCAAATCCACAGCTACCGCGATCTACCGATGCGATTGGCGGAATGGGGCACTGTTTACCGCTATGAACGAAGCGGCGTATTACACGGCTTGATGCGAGTGCGTGGTTTCACACAAGATGACGCCCATCTCTTTTGCCGCCCCGACCAAATGCCCGAAGAAATTGACCGGGTGCTCAATTTCTGTCTTCATATCCTACAAGCTTTTGGGATGAACGAATTTCACGCCTATCTCTCCACTCGCGACCCGGATAAATCGGCTGGCGAAGCCTCGCGCTGGGAAGACGCCACGCAAGCGCTCAAGATGGCACTCGAACGCGCCGGTCTGTCCTACGACATCGATCCGGGTGGAGCGGCCTTTTATGGGCCAAAGATAGACTTAAAGATGATCGACGCCTTAGGACGGGAGTGGCAGCTCAGCACCATCCAATTTGATTTCAATTTACCCGAGCGCTTTGATCTTACTTATATCGGTGAGGATGGTAAGGCCTATCGCCCCTACATGATCCATCGCGCCTTGCTTGGTTCAATGGAACGGTTCATGGGAGTCCTGATCGAACACTTCGCTGGCGCTTTTCCGGTCTGGTTGTCGCCAGTGCAAGCGGTTTTAATCCCCATTGCCGATCGGCATGTAGAGTATGCCCAACAAGTTGCCGCTGAGCTTAAAGCGGCTGGCTTGAGGGTCGAAGTGGATGACCGCAGTGAACGGATGAACGCCAAGATACGTGATGCTCAGACTCAGAAAATCCCCTACATGTTGGTTGTCGGTGATAAAGAGCAAGAGAGTACGCAAGTTGCCCTGCGCCTGCGCTCAGGTGAAAATCCCGGACCAATGAGTTTATCCGCTTTTATTGAGTTAGCCCGTCAAGATATATCAGCACGCCGTTAACACAGAAAAATTCCTGCAATACCAGAGCTCATCGGATGGCGATCAATTGACCGCCATCCGATGAGCCGGGTTAAGCGCAAATCGGCTTCACCCTACCTCTTCAGCTTACAACATTGCAAAACCGTTAGTTCTTCTTTACGCCTAATTTATGGCGATTTTATAAAGTCAAGGATATAACCCCAACAGACTTGCACAGTTTTTGCAACAGAATGGCTAACTAAATGAATGCCCCGACTGTCCCCTTGACGATCCGCGTTCTCTTGGTGGAGGATGACTCCCAACAAGCCCAGTTGGTTGCCGAACGATTGCGCTTAGCCGAGGGATTCGAGATCACCTTTGCTAATACACTAGCCCAATTCTGGGAGATCTTGCCCAAAAGCAAAGCGGATGTCATCTTAATGGATTATCGCTTGCCCGACGGAAATGGCTTAGAGGCTTTAGAGAGACTACAAGCTCAAAGGATCAATCTTCCGGTACTCATGGTCACCGGGCAAGGGGATGAGCAAATCGCCGTTAAGGCGCTGCAAGGCGGTGCTACTGACTATCTGGTCAAAGGCAGTAATTATTGGAAAGATCTGCCCCAGCGAATCGAAAGAGCGGTGGCTACCCAACGCCTCAAGAACGCTTTGAAGAAACAACATGAACAAATCCGCTACCAAGCCCTTCTGCTGCAAAACATGCGCGATGCCGTTGTGGTTTGGGATACCAAAGGGAAAATCACGTATTGGAATCACGAAGCGGAACGCCTCTTCAAACTCCCCGCCTCGCTCGTCCTTGGAAAATCGGTACAAGAGGTTTACAGTAATTTATTTACCCCTCTGCCCCCTTTCCCCTTGGAAGATAAAACGCTGCCGGGTGACGTCGAACGCAAAGTGAGAATTGGAAAGGAAGAACGCTGGGTCAGCTCACGGCTCGCCCCCTTGCGCGATATCAGCGCTGATAATCACTTGATTGGCTATATTGACGTCATCCGCGATGTTACCCAACGCAAGAAAATGGAAGAACGCATCCAAAATGCACAGCGTCAACTTGAGCAATCTTCTCAACTTGCCGCGATCGGCGATTTAGCCGCCGGCGTTGCGCATCACATCAATAATCCCCTAACCACCATCATTGCCGAAGCGCAAATTCTCTTGAATGAAATTCAGCCCGGTCAACCGGGTCGGGAGTCGGTCTTAGCAATTGAACAGGCGGGATGGAGAGTACAAAAAGCAGTCCAACAATTAATTGATTTCAGCCGCCCCACCGAACAGTCGCATCAATTGATTCAATTAAATGAGAGCCTTCAAAAAGCCATTGCCCTCATTGGGGAGCAAATAAAAGCTGAAGGGATTAAGCTAGAGACGAGCTTTGCAAAAGATCTGTCTCCAATACGCGGCAATCCACAAAAAATGACCGCTTTATGGGTTAACCTTCTGATCCTCGCCCGCGATGGAGTCGTTGGTGTTCCCAAGGCACGCATACGGGTTGAAACCTGCCAACCCGATTCCCCGCTGGTTGTGATTCAGGATAACGGCCGGGTGATTCCACCCCAGGATTTGCAAGAAATTGGAGCAACCAGTTTCTTCAAGACCCTCGGAGGGCGAGGTAACGGCATTGAGATCAACCTCTGCCTTGAAATTCTGCGCCAGCACGCAGCGGAATTATCCATAACAAGTGATTATACTCAAGGAACAACTTTTCGAGTATCATTTTTAAGTGGAGGTTAAGTATGAGCTTAAAGAACGTACTGGTTATCGAAGACGATGAAATTGTTGCGCGAACAATTGAGCGCAGTTTACGTGGAGAGGAATTTAAGATTACGGTCGCCAATAGCGGTGTTGAAGGTTTGAAGATCGCCCGTAAGTTAATCCCCGATATCGTCATCCTTGACGTGGTCATGCCGGGGATGGACGGTTATACGGTATGTCGCGAGATGCGCGCCGACCCTACTCTAGCGGATGTACCGATCTTATTTCTGACGGCAAAGATTAAGGACGAAGATAAAATAGCGGGCTTTAACGCTGGCGCAGATGATTATCTCAGCAAACCGTTTAACATTGATGAGCTCATTTTGCGCGTTCGCGCCATTCTGCGCCGTAGCCAGCGCGCTCGGCAGGCCGCCTCTCCTGAATCCTCCGCAACCAAAGGAGATGCTCTTCCCCCCAGTGTCCAATCGATCCTGCAGAAAATCAGCGCCGAGAACAAAGCTATTGAAGCTGAACATTGCCTAATTGTCGGCGAATATGTTCTCGACACCCGCTCCTATGAGATTTATACTCCGACTAAAGGGAAATTGCGCTTGACCCCCGTGCAATACGATCTACTTTACCATCTGATGAGCCATCCTGGCCAGATTTTCTCCCCAGCCCGTTTGTTAGATGAAGTGTGGGACTACCCTTCTGACGCTGGCAGCCCCGATTTAGTAAGAGTTCATATCAAAAACTTACGCGAGCGGATCGAAGATGATCCCTCCCAACCCAAGTTCATCCGAACCGTTCCCGGCTTTGGCTACACCATCAATCCCGCTGAAGAGAGCTAAATGTCTGAGCAACGCCAAGCAATTCTCTTCGATCTGATAACCAAAATCTGTCAAGAAAACCTCGAAATTACCTCCTCGCAGGGGGACTTCGTCGTGAAACTCTGCCAAGCATTCTCTTCTGAAGGAGGCGCATTTTTGCTCTTCCGCCCGAGCGGCATAGAACAAACCGTCAAAATCTCTGAAAAAGTTGTCCCTCAATGGCGCTTTATGGTTGAGGTCGATTGGCAAATTCACCCCATCGGTGAACAACTGGTCAAACATCCAGCTGGGTTTGCCGATCGTCAATCGCAGGCATTCCGTTGGTTTGAGACCGATGGAGTTCAACTGCACAATTTGTATCTCCAGCCCTTATGTTGGGAAGAAGAATTCATTGGTGCTCTTGCCCTGTTCAACGTCGAGCAAGAAAGATTTACTGAGCACGATCAACAATTGATTAACCACCTTGCTTCTTATATCTCGAAAGCCATCGCTCAACAGCGCCAACTAAATCAACTCAAGATTGAAAATGCCAACCTTGAAGTCAATCAATGGCAATTAATGCGCTCGCGGAATATACTCCGAGCGCTTTTTGACAGCATCCCTGTCTCTATGTACATCATCGATAAGAAATATAACCTCATCGCGGTGAACATGGATCGCGCCAGACGCATCAACACCCCACCTAACGAGCTGGTCGGTAGGCGTTGTTATGAAGCTTTGTATAACTACGATGATGTATGCCCCGATTGCCGCGTCATCGAATCCTTATTTGGTGGAAAGATCACCAATCGCACCAAACGCGAATGGCAAAAAGACGATCAAGCGCTGGAGTGGGAGATTAGCACGTATCCGATTTACGATGATGCCAATCAAGTCACCCAAGCGATCTTGTTTGAACAGGACGTAACTGAGAAACGTCGCTTGGAGGCAAGCCTAGCGCAATCGGAAAAACTAGCCGCCGTCGGGCAATTAGCAGCCGGTTTAGCCCATGAGATCAACAATCCCCTGACCGCTATTATTGCCAATACCCAATTGCTGCAAAGAGACCTAAAAGATGACCCCGATAAGTTAGAGATGGTTGACTTGATCGCCCGCGCTGGGCAGCGCGCCGCTCAGGTGGTGCGCAATCTCCTTGACCTAGCTCGCAAAGAGGAATATCTCTTTGAGCCAACCGATGTTCATCAAACCTTGAATCGAGCCATTACCTTGATGCAACACGAACTGGTCTCGCGTTCTATCCGCCTGATTTACGAGCCCAGCGACGACTTGCCTCTCATCATGGCAAGCCAAGATCGCCTGCAAGGGGTTTGGGTGAATTTGCTCGCTAACGCCATCGACTCATTCGATGAAAGTGAACATCGTGAAATTCGTATCAGCACCTCCGCCACCGCCAACGAAGTCCGAGTAACGGTGATGGACACAGGGAAGGGCATCCCAGCGGAGAAACTAAACCGCATTTTCGAACCTTTTTACACGACAAAAGCACCCGGAAAAGGGACAGGGTTAGGGCTCTCCCTCTGCCACCGCATTGTCAAACAACATGGGGGCAGCATTCATGTGGACAGCAAACTGGGTGCGGGGACAATTTTCACGATCTCATTTCCTATTCGTCCTCCAGATTCACGCCCATAAAACATCGATCCGCATTTTTTAGGTAATCTTTACTTACCCTTCACGACCAATTTATGCACTTCTGCGCTACTGTATGCTAAATTCAAGCACAGAGCGATGAAGAGCAAGTCGATTTCTGTGCCACAGCTATAGGTGAGTGCAATGATTCAGGTCACGCGTCTCAACGGCGCAACGTATTTTATCAATGCTGAGCTCATTCAATCAGTGGAGGCGACCCCTGACACAGTCATTACGTTAATCAACCATGAAAAAGTGGTCGTGAAGGAGAGCGTTCCAAAAATCATTGAAGAGTTTATTCATTATCAGAGACTGGTACATAGTCCTACCATAGAGATTAAGAACAACGGAGAAGTGTAATGGACCTCGCTACAATTCTTGGATTGGTACTTGCCATGATCATCATTACCGTGGTGATGATCATGGACGGTGGTTCCCCTGCGGAGCTTTTTCATCACCCGCAAGCGATTCTTCTTACCGTTGGTGGCGCATTCGTAGCCACGCTTATTTCATACCCCATGAAAGCGCTGGGGTTAATCCCCATGTGGTTCAAAAACGCTTTTATGGGTCATAAGAGCAATCCCAACGAAGCCATTGAACTGCTGGCGAAAATGGCGGATAAAGCCCGCCGCGAAGGTTTATTGGCACTAGAAGATGAAGCGAAGAAAATTAAGGACGAATTTTTACGCAAAGGCGTCCAGATGGTCGTTGACGGGGTAGACCCGTCGCAGGTGCGCGCCATCATGGAAATTGAGATTCACCACATGCAGGAGCGCCATGCACAAGGGATCAATTTCTTCAGCGCTGCCGGCGGTTATGGTCCAACGATGGGCATTATTGGTACCGTGATGGGGCTGATTTCCGTTCTCCAAAAGTTGGACGATCCCGGTTCCTTGGGAAAATCTATTGCTGCCGCTTTCTTGGCAACCCTTTGGGGCATTCTCTCAGCCAACGTCTTCTGGCTTCCCATCAGTGGCAAACTGCGCACCAATAGTGAAGAGGAAGTTGCTTATCGCCACATGATTCTGGAAGGCATTTTATCCTTGCAAGCCGGTGAGAACCCCCGCATCGTCAAGGAGAAACTCAGCGCCTTCCTGCCACCTAAGGAACGGGCAGGCGAAGGACAAAAGGGCAAGGGCAAAGCACAAGCGGCAGCTCAACAGACGGCGGAGGCTGAGGCATGAGTGGACATGGGGGTGGCGGTTCAGAACGTTGGTTGGTCAGCTACGCCGACTTCATCACTCTTTTTTTTTTTTAATGATACGGCGACCACCGAGATCTACACTCTTTCCCTACACGACGCTCTTCCGATC
>CAKZNJ010000029.1 GCA_937129505.1 uncultured Anaerolineae bacterium
CTTACTGGATCATGAATACCCGGGAGGCTGCTATTCTTGCAGTCTTGAACGACTGGGTGATCCCTGGCGCCGGCACATTCTTTGGCATCCCCTACTGGTGGCTGAGCGGGATTGTTTTTGTACCTGTTGGCTTGCTTGCAGGTGAAGCCGCCCGCCGAGCCATGACATCTGGAAGAGGAACGACCAAAGGTTAGCAAGTACTTAACTTACTAATTGGACCCATTTGGACAGCGAGAGAGGCGAAATCTCTGCTTCTCTCGCTACCTCACCAAAAACACTAAGGTTTACAAGGACTAACCATGAGTTCGATCGAAGCAAAGGACTTTTCTTTTCGCTACCTTCACCAAGCAGAGGGAGAGAAAGCATTGACAAATCTCTCCTTTGAAGTGAAAGAAGCTAGCGTTGTAGGTATTGTTGGCAGGGCCGGAGCGGGAAAAAGCACGTTAGTAAAGTCGCTTAACGGATTGGTGCCAAAAGTCGATCTTGGTTATCAGGAAGGCGACATGATCGTCGACGGTTTGAACACACGGCAATATGATGTCAACCACCTAGCTCGTCACGTTGGCATTGTCCTACAAAATCCTGAAGTTCAAATTTTCTCGCTCACTGTCGGCGATGATGTAGCCTTCGGGCCAGCCAATTTAGGTTTACCGCGCGATGAAATATTTCGCAGAGTCACTGAGGCGATCAAAGCAGCGGAATTAGAGCATCTCGTAGATCGCAACCCAAATGATATCTCTGGCGGTGAACAGCAATGTTTAGCCATTGCGGGCATTCTTGCAATGGAGCCAAAAATCATGGCTTTTGATGAGCCGGTTTCAATGCTTGACCCCCTAGGCAAACAGCGGGTGATGAATATCCTCAAGCAAGTCACCCGTCGTTCGGGAACCACCAGTATTACAACCGAGTCGGGTGCGGACATCGAAGCGGTTGCAGAAGTTGTTGATCGAGTTATCGCCATCGATCAAGGGAAAATTCTTTTAGATGGGGATCCAGCTACTGTTTTGCAAAATGAACTAATTAATCAAATTGGTGTTGGTCGTCCACAAGTGACGGAATTATTTCTCCAGCTTAAAGAGCGGGGGGTCTCCTTCGATCTAATCCCGATCACCTTGGAAGCCGCAGAGAAATACCTAGCAGACAAACTCCGCCAATTAGGTATCAAGAAGCTGATGCGCCCCCCCGATTTTCGGACTCAACAAGTTAATCATTTCGGGCCGCCAATCATTGAAGTCGATAACGTCCATCATTTTTATAACCCACAAGTTCACGCTCTAAAGGGCATTTCGTTTCAAATACCTGAACGACAAATCGTCGGAATCATCGGCCAAAATGGATCAGGCAAAACCACCCTTGCAAGGCATTTGGTCGGACTTCTGAAACCGACCAATAAGGATTCGGTCCTGAAAGTCAAAGGTGTTGACATTAAAAAAATGCGCCTAGATAAGATCATTCACATGATCAATTATGTCTTCCAAAATCCAGATGATCAACTATTTGCGGAAACCATTTGGGATGAAATTGCCTTTGCACCGCGCATGTTGGATTTACCCGAAGATGAAGTCAAAAAGCGCACCGAAGAAGCCATGAAAGTTTTCGATTTGGAAAACTACAAAGATCGCTATATCTTTGGTCTCGATGAGGATCTTAAAACCTATCTCTCTATTAGTTGCATCTTACCCCTTACTCCCGATGTATTGCTGATTGATGAGCCGACAACAGGGCTCGATATGCAAGGCGAAGTCAAAATGATGCAAAGTTTGCGAATGCTAAGAGATGTGATGGGAAAAACAATCGTGATCATCACCCATAACATGAAGACCGTTGGTAATCATTGTGACCGAGTAATGGTAATGTCCAAAGGCAACTTGATTATGGATGGCACACCTAGAGAAGTATTCGCTAACAATGAAAAACTTATAGAGGCGGACATTCTTCCCCCTCAAATCACTCGCCTCGGCCAGGCACTCTCAACGGAATTCAATTGCCCCAAGGACATCCTAACCGTTGAGGAAATGGTGGAGGTGATCGATTACAGTATCAAGAATCAACACGTTGGAGCATAGCGTATGGATACCGTTTTTGCATACCGACAAGGGTCAAGTTTTCTCCATCGAGGCCTCCATCCATTTACAAAAATGGTAGTTTTCCTTGTAATCGTCATCCTATCCGGATTATGGC
>CAKZNJ010000030.1 GCA_937129505.1 uncultured Anaerolineae bacterium
CGCACCGCTCACGGTATAGAACTCGAAAACAATGCGTTCCCGCTCCATGGTGACAAGCATTGCTCCATACGCACCATTAAATCTTTTTAGACTGCCTTCAGCGATCTCTCCGAAATCATATAAGCCGCCTCCGCCCGCCCCGTTGATAAAATAGACCAATCCATCTACAATCAAGCGCTCGTAATAGTGGTCATGTCCACACAGAACGGCATCTGCTCCCCATTCCTTGAAGGGCCAGCGCATCCAATCCACTGCGCCTCGCTTGCCCGATGAATAGGGCGGATGGTGCATGAAGACAATCTGCCATGGGGCTGGGGAAGTAAGCAAGCGTTCTTGCAACCACTGCGCCTGCCGTGAACTGCGCCCAACACCATCTGGTTCGTTGGAATCGCTATCCAAAGCAAAGAAATGTCCCCAACCCCAAGTGAAATCGTAATAGCGTTCGTTGTTAGGCAGCTCAAAATAGTCCAAGTAAGGTTGAGCAGACTCACTCATCCAATCATGATTGCCCAAAGTAGGAAAAAAACGATTGGTCTCTGAGCCTTTTCCGTAACTGCCACGATAGGGATAAATATACTCGTGGTAAAACTGTCCAATGCGGTGATCAATAGTTTGACGTGAGCCATCGGGGTAGTTATTATCGCCGGTCGTCAAGATAAAATCCACATTCCACGACTTAACCAAATCTGCCACCTGCCTGGCATCATCATTGCCCGAGCCATAGTCGCCGATGACTGCGAACCGAACTACTGTTTCGGCAGTCGGCGTTATGGTAGGCTGAGGGGTAATAGTGGGAAGGGAGATGGTTGGCGTAAAAGTAGCCGGCGGTGCAGCAGTGGTCGCCTCAAAAATTTGGTCACTCCCCTGGACAGAAGCGGTTGGCGTGGGCAGGGTTGTCCGCAAGGTACACCCCCCTATACCCACAGCAACCATTAAACCGATTAATAAACTTTTCCATCGCCGGTCTGCGGTCACCGTGCCTCCAAGCGATAGACGATGCCTGCGTGATCCACCACGTAAACCTCGCCGTCTTCATCCTCTCCAAAGGATGAAACTCGTCCCAGACCGCTGAACAGGCGTTGATGTCCCCAGTTTCCATCGGGAAGCTGACGTAAACCGTCAATCCATCCCGCACAATAATCGCTGAACAAATATACGCCATTCCACTCGGGTAATTTCTTGCCCCGGTAAACGACTCCGCCCGTTACCGAACAGCCCTGATCATGCCCATATTCGTAAATGGGGGGTATTAAATATAGTCCCCCTGGTGGCGTTCCTGCGTAGGGGTGTCTTCCCTCTAAGTACTTCCACCCGAAATTGAGCTCACCGCTCATTCCAGCAGGCAAAAAACTGATCTCTTCCCATTGATTTTGGCCAACATCCCCAATGTAAAGGTCGCCGGTCAAGCGGTCAAAACTCATCCGCCATGGGTTGCGCAAACCATACGCCCAAATTTCCGCCAAGCCGCCGCCCCCATGATAGGGATTCGTCTCGGGGATCGCATACGGTTCGCCTCGATTCATATCGAGACGCAGGATTTTGCCCAAATAGCTGTTCAAAGATTGGGCGTGATTCTGCGGGTCACCCGCCGAACCACCATCGCCTAAGCCAAGATAAAGATAGCCATCGGTGCCAAAGACGACAGCACCACCGTTATGATTCGCATACGGTTGGGAAACGCGCAGCAGAACTTGCTCACTGGCCGCATTCGCTACTTCAGACGACGGCGGGTCTGCTTCAAAGCGAGCAATGACCGTGTCTCCCTCGCCATCGGTATAATTCACATAAAAGTAGCCGTTCTCAGCGTATCGGGGATGGAAAGCAATGCCCAACAAGCCTTGTTCACTGCCTCGACTGCCCACACGATCGCGGATATCCAAAAATGGAGTGGCAGAAAGCTCTCCATTTTGCCACAGGCGGATCACCCCTTCCTGCTCCAAAATAAACAACCGCCCCGTGCCATCGGGCGAAGCAGCCAACCCTACTGGCGACTTCAACCCTCGAGCCACTTCAACCCACTGGTAGCGAGCGGCATCGGGAAAGGTTTGACCGACCATTTCGCTTGCTATTGTAGGGGAAGGATCGGGGTTAGATGGATATTCTCCTACCGAGACAACGGGAACGGCAATCTCATAGGGAGTGGTTGGTTCGGTCTCAACGGCGGAAGGGGTGGAGAGTGGACTAGGATTCGACTCGGGCTGAGCCACCTCAGGCGTCGTTTTGGCTTGACAGGCAAACAACAGCAGACCAAGGAATAGGATAAACACAGGGTAATGGAGCAGTTTTGCTCTCATGATTTTGGTTCTTCCCAGTACTCAGCATCTTCGATGTCTTCAGGACGAAAGTCGGATTTTCGTTCCTCGTGCAATTGGCTCACCACGGAAGTTCGAATTTTCTTGAGATGTTCTTCAACCACGTTTGGTGGACAGAGTTCGACGAACAAGTAAGCTCCTAGCCAAATGATGAGAGCATCATCTACCGGACCCGGCGCCAAATCGGGTACCAGTAAGTATGCCAGAGAAGCGATAGGTAATAACTTCAACAAGGGATTTACCCGTGAATCAGCAAGCAGGCGAAGGATTAATTTGATTCGCGCCGAAAGCTCCCAAAAGAAGCCGCTGTTGGGAGCGCGCTGGATATTTCGATTTGGACTCTCGTGCATAAGAACCTCCAATCATCAACGAGCTCATTATACCTTAGGAAGGAAATAAAAAACGAGGCGACTAAAGTCGCCCCGTTTCGACCGAGCTATGCACTCGCTTACGAAGATTTTGTCGCAGCGACCACTGCAGCAAAAGCTTCGGGCTGGCGCACCGCCAGATCGGCAAGCATTTTGCGATTCAGGGCAATATTCGCCTTTTTCATCGCGTCGATCAAGCGGCTGTAGGTTGTGCCATTTGCCCGCGCTGCAGCATTTATGCGCGCAATCCATAAACGGCGGAGATCGCGTTTACGGGTGCGGCGATCGCGGTAGGCATACCAAAGGCTTTTCAGCATCGCTTCGTTGGCGCGCCGAAAAAGGCGCGAGCGGGTGCCAAACTGTCCTTTGGTCATCTTGAGCACCTTTTTGTGGTGCTGCCTGCGATAAGGTCCGGTCTTTACTCTCATTAGTCACTCTCCTGCCTTCCCCTGAGCGCCGGTGAGATTGGGTCACCCGTTGGTCGCACTCAGCGGTCGGCTAACGAAAATAAGGAATTAACCAAAATTCATTGGTTCTACTTCAAATTCGGGGCGAGCCGATGGACGCGCTTAATGATCCCTCTGCCCCGCACGGGGAGCATCTCTTGGAACAAGCGCTTGGTGCGCTTCGAGGTGCGACGGCGCAAGTGGCTTTTACCACCTTTGGTGCGCACCAGCATCCCCGTCCCGGTCAAGCGAAAGCGCTTGGCTGTCGCTTTATGGGTTTTCAATTTATACTTTCCTTCAGGCATCTTTCGCGG
>CAKZNJ010000031.1 GCA_937129505.1 uncultured Anaerolineae bacterium
GATTCCAAACATGATCATCGTAATCACTGCGGTGCTCATGGTTGTGACGGAAGCGTAGCCAATGAAATACAGGATAAATGCCCCAATGGGTAGGATGATAAAAAGGCTAGGCTGCCAGATGCCAAAAGCTCCGCCGACAAAAGGAGCTCCTCCAGCCCCCCCGCGCAAGCGTAACTTACCCTTTTCAGAGCGCTCCATCAAGAAGATGGAATAGTTATGACCTAAAACAGCTAGAAGTGGGGAAGCCACTTCCATCCATACTAGATTGGGGAGTAAGGCTCTTGAGATCCAAACCGCAACTGCGGCTTTTAGCCCATCAAAAAAGGCGGTCAGGAGTCCGACCCAAAAACCTGCTGCTCTACCAGCATTCGTCCCGCCGGTCCGCCCGCTTTCGATTTTCCGCAGGTCTTTGCCCGTGCGTAATTTGACCAAAATTAACCCAAACGGTATTGAACCAAGCAAATATGAAACGATAGAAGTTAAGAAAATATTCACAATCATTCGCAGCTCCAAATCGTGGGTTAGAAAATCCCTAAGGGTTCAGCGGTTGTTCGGCACATTCAGGTAATGAAACACCTCATGCGAGTATCGGTTACTCGATCAATTGAATTTCCACGGGATCATAGCGATTTTTTTGAATGCGGTAAGCCTTAAATTGCCATTCTTCCCCGTGTCGGTAGAAGATAAAATAGACTGCTTCGGGATAGTAAGCCTCTTCGATATCGGTTTGGGAAGGAGTATCCAGTGCATTTGGGTGAGAATGGACGATGCCCAGAAGTTCCTGACCGTTCCGCTCGAATTGCAAAAAAGCACTCAATTGTTGGGATGCATCCATGCGATAACGGTTAGGGCTTGCCAAAGTATTCCTAATAGGGATCCATGTTTGAAAGGTGTTCTGTGTTCCCCCTAATAAACCACATGCCTCTTCGGGGGCAAAGTTTTGCAGATGGAAGACAATTCGAGTTAGGAGCGCATTGGGAAGATAGTATTGTTCGGTCATATCACTTTAACCAATAAGCCAGAAGCCAAGAGGATATCAATAGGACTAGCGGCTCGAGGTATCCTATTTTTGCTCTGGGGTTTGAGTTGGGTTGGTAAATCAGGAGAAAGAGAGCGTAAGCAACACCAAATAAGCATAGCCCAAAGGATAAAGGAGAAATTGGCCAATAATGAAGTGCGGCAGCCAATTGGGTTGTCATGAGTGAGATGAACAATGCTTCGGAAAATGACCATTTCTGCGGTTGGCGCAATTTAAAGCTGCGCAATGAGACGAGCAGCGTGGCGAAAAAGATGCTTGGCAGGGTGTACAAGAGGCGATAATCGAGAAACCTGATTAAAACACAAAAGATCAAATACAAGAAGTAAGTAATTGCTAGGAGATTAGTGACCGCTATTGGATAGCGAACATCGGCTGGGTTGACCGTGATATATTCAGAGATTAATACAACCATGAGGAAGGCTGCCCCTAAAATATAACTGATCCAGCCGTAAGTTCCTCCTTCAAAACGTCCGATTAGAAAGCCTAATACTAAAGCCGTTAGGAGAGGGAGTGCCCAGTGCTCAAGGGTGTTTTTGTTATTCCACAGAGGATGACTGCGGATGAGCCAATCTGAACCGGTGGCGGCTAAGATGGAGGCTACGATCATAATGATCGATTGAGCGTTGAGAGAAAAAACGACATAAATTGACCAAAACTCCAGGCGGAGCTGCTGTTCGGGAAAAGAGATAAATCCCGCCATGGCGTACGCAAGCAGGATGGTTGCGGCAATGATGCTGATTTGATCGGTATTCGGGAGGTATTGTCTGTTTTGCACGCCGTCAGTTATCGCAAAGAAAGGTGACTGAGGGACAATTTTCGTTTCCTAGAGAAGATTATAATACTAGAAATCTGTTTTAGATAAGGCAAGAGTGAACGATGCATGTAGGCATGCTGGCAGATGTATATAAGCCTCATGTTAGTGGGATTACCAATTACATTGAGCTGAATAAGAGATGGCTTGAATCGAAGGGCCATGATGTTTATGTATTTACATTTGGGGATGAGAACTATCAGGACGACGAGACAAATGTTATTCGTTCACCGGGGTTACCCTTATTGGATACAGGCTATTATTTGGGTTTTCGCTATAGTAGTGAGGCAATCCGCCTTCTGCGGGTGATGGATGTCGTCCATGTCCATCATCCATTTTTGAGCGGTTCTCTTTCTTTGAGGTACTGTCGCTCCAGAGGTATCCCGATAGTTTTCACAAATCATACTCGATATGATCTTTATGCAAGAGCTTATTTACCTGTGCTGGGTGAGTTGGTGGGTGACCCAGCTTTAGAAGCCTATCTTCCCGTATTCTGTAGGGCGGTTGATGTTGTAATTTCACCCTCTGATGGGATGCGAGAGGTGCTGATCAAACTTGGTGTCACTGCTGACATTCAAGTTGTGCCAAATGGAGTGGATCTTACGGCATTTCGGCAACCAATTGCCGCTGCGAATCGAAGCGAATTTGGATTTCGCGAAGAGAACGTTGTTTTTATTTACGTAGGAAGGTTAGGTCCAGAGAAAAACTTGCCTTTTCTTTTGCGATGCTTTGCCGGTGTAGCTCAAGCCTATCCTGAAGCTCGCTTGATTATTGTTGGGGATGGTTCAGAGAAAAATTCCTTGCAAGAATGGGTCGATCAAGCGGGGATGACTTCATTTGTCCGTTTTACAGGGATGGTGCCGTATGAGAAGGTGTGTCAGTATCTAAAGATGGCAGATATATTTGCTACCGCTTCGGTGACAGAAGTGCACCCTCTCTCTGTAATTGAAGCCATGGCGGCAGGTTTACCTGTTCTGGGCATTCATTCGCCGGGGATCAGCGATTCGGTTCAGGATGGTGAGACAGGCTTCCTTGTCGCAGAGGAGGATTTAGCGGCCTATACGGCTAAGATGACGCGACTCATTTCTCATAAAGAAGAGCGCTTGAGAATGGGCACAAAAGCGCAAATTGAGTCGGAGCGGTTTTCAATTGATCATACTGGAACAAGAATGATTGAAATCTATCAGCGGGCGATTGAGGGGAAAGCCAAAAAACGGCGCAGTATAGCCGTTCGCTTCCGACGGTTGTTAGATCGGGTGAGATAAGCAGTGCAAAAGCGGTCAAGTCGATCTTTAGGTCAACAGGGAGAAGAACTGGCAGCAAAATACCTTGAACAGAAGGGTTATCGTATCCTGGAACGAAATTATGCTACTGCCTTCGGGGAAATCGATCTGATTGCTTCTTATGGGCTTCCTGATGAGCCCTTTAGGCTAGTCTTTGTCGAAGTCAAAATGCGCCGCAACCGCCAATACGGCTATCCAGAAGAAAGTGTCACAAAAAGAAAACTCACTCATTTGATTCATGCCATCCAAGGCTACCTTCAGGAAAAATCTAACGACGATATAGACTGGCAAATCGATGTTATCTCGGTTGAGCTGGGCTCAAACAACTGCGAACGTCAAATTATCCATCTGGAAAATGTCACCGCTCCTTTGAATTTTGTTGGCGATGACGGTTGAAATGGAAAGTTCTCTGGATCGGCGGTTGCTCATTATTGTTGGCCCGACAGGCGTGGGAAAAACTGATTGTGCCTATCACCTTGCTCAAGCCTTAGCGGGAGAGATCATCTCAATTGATTCCCGTTACCTCTACCGTGGAATGGATATAGGTACAGCCAAGCCGCCTACTGCAATGAGGGCAACAATCCGCCATTATCTAGTCGATGTAGCCGATCCAGACGAGACTTGGAGCCTTAATATTTTTCTGGAACATGTTTACCACGCCA